>NZ_JALCZL010000064.1:0-803 GCF_039667035.1 Sulfurimonas sp. NWX79 | reverse complement strand
CGGGAAGCCAACCTTCGGGGGGCTACCGCTTACGGTGGAATTAGCGACTGGGGTGAAGTCGTAACAAGGTAACCGTAGGAGAACCTGCGGTTGGATCACCTCCTTTCTAGAGTAAAGAGCACTCATTCGATTGAGTGGCTCAACACAAAAGAATCTCACAAAGAGATGTTGTTCTTCAGTTTTCTTACTTGCTTAGTTTTCAGTGATCTGTGTTCATTAAACATTGATTATGTCAAAGGTGTATCCTTGAGAGGGCTTTGCTTTCTGAGGGATTTTAGCTTTAGTCAAGGAAGGTTCTTTGCTGAAGGCGGAGCGTAGTTATACTACGTGACAACTGAAGTAAAGGTTCTGACGCAGAATAAAGTTAAAAGCACCAGAAAGGGCCTATAGCTCAGCTGGTTAGAGTGCACCCCTGATAAGGGTGAGGTCCCAGGTTCAAGTCCTGGTAGGCCCACCATTTTTGAGCGATTTGCACTAAAAAATAAGACTCACTTGCTTTAGCAAGCTTCGCCTTCTTTTTTAGCACAACTCATCTCAAAAACATAAAATTACGTTTTATGTAAAATCAAATATAAGCTTTCAAATGTGAGAGTTTATATTTGGTTTTAGTTTTAAGACCAAATGTTCATTAAATTACAATTGTTAAAGTCAACAACTTTATAATTAAAGCGATTTAATTATAAAACTAAATAACTACAAATAAATGGATTCATTCAATCTTATTTTTTGAATTGTGAAAACAGTACATTAAATAAGGTAGTGAAGCAAAACAAGGGAACCGCTTTTTACGTAAGTAAAAATGT
>NZ_JALCZL010000063.1:0-882 GCF_039667035.1 Sulfurimonas sp. NWX79 | reverse complement strand
AAGTTATTTTTTTGGCTGACGATATTGTTATAGTCTCGGGCAAGGATGCCTAAAGATAAATAAAAAATAAGAGTTTTTAACTCTTCCATAGAAAAGGATTTATTATGGGTTTTAGAATTAATACAAACGTTGGTGCAATGGATGCGTGGCGTAATGCTACAATGAACAATGTTCAACTTGACAAAAGTTTGAATAGATTGTCTTCAGGTTTAAGAATCAACCGTGCTGCTGATGATTCGGCTGGTTTGGCAATTGCTGATAAACTCTCAGCTCAGTCTCAAGGTCTTGGACAAGCGATGAGAAATGCAAATGATGCAATCGGTCTTATTCAGACTGCCGATGGTGCATTACAAGAGTATACAAATATTGCTCAGCGTATTAGAACACTTGCAGTTCAAGCTGCCAATGATACACAAGATACTGCTTCAAGAAGTTATATTCAAACTGAGATTAATCGTCTTATCAGTTCTGCGAGCTTTATCAATACGCAAACTAAATTTAATGGTAAATCTATCTTTACAGGTAGTAGTTTTACTTTCCATGTTGGTGCTTATCAGGGTGAAGTTACAAAAACTACAATTGATTCTATGACAGCATCAAGTGTTTTAGGTTCTGCAAATGTCAGTGTTCAGTCTGCTGCTGAAGCGACAATCAGTGCAATGGATGGTGCAATTGCAACAATCGATACACTAAGAGCGAAATTAGGTGCTGCACAAAATCAACTTGAATCTACAGTTAGAAATAACTCTGTAGCACAAGTGAATATTACTGCTGCTGAATCTCAAATTCGTGATGTTGACTTTGCTGCTGAGTCTGCAAACTTCAACAAAAGAAATATCTTAGCACAATCTGGTTCATATGCAATGAGTCAGGCGAATGCTG
>NZ_JALCZL010000062.1:0-938 GCF_039667035.1 Sulfurimonas sp. NWX79 | reverse complement strand
ATAGGAACCAAAAAGAGCCTTAATCATAAAACCCTCTTTTTGGTACTTCGTTTTAACACTGCTAAGATAGTTGAGTATTTGTTCTTTTTTCATATGGGTATTATATCATACTGCACACTCAAGAAAAATTTCTTCTATTGTATGCTAAAATACCTGTCGCACAAAAAGGATCTTTATGAAATCTTTTCTTATTTTTATTCTCATCACTTCAACATATGCTATTGAAATCACAGGCACATGGAAACTCTCAAGTAATGTAAAAAACCGTCCTTTTAAATGTTGCGCACTCGTTGCATATGGAACAACTATCAGATTCAATACAGATAAAACTATCAATATAATAAATAAGCATGGAATAAATGTTACTGGAACAAAGAAAAAATATACACTTAAAAAGCATGATCTAAACATATTTTTAGATAATAAACAAATAGGAATGCTGCCAAATTTTTTCCTAAATCATTCATCCAGTAATAAAACTTTTAAACTACATCAATTAAATAAGAACTGCTACCTTGCCGTAGATAAAAGGAACAAAAACAATACTTTTCAAATGTGCAAACAACATTAAATTTATTTACCGAATTTTTCCGAAACAACTCCAATATTACATCCGTTATCCGTTCCTATGTCCAACCCGCTACACAGAAATATTACTCCCCAATCACTTAGGATAGGTATTTAGGGCGATTTTTTACAAATTGCATATTCAATATATTTTTACACTGGAACAAAGGAAAATAATTTAACTACCATAAGCCTCTTTTGCATTAAAAACCTTGTCTTTTTATTTTTCCCTCTCTGGAAGAGCGTATAAGTGTCAAACGAACTGCTAAAATTGGCACTAAAGGAAGTGAGTTAAAAGTTACTTTTTAAACACAAACCTTAAAAAATCAAATTAATTTTTGATAGACTCCATTTCATCTTTTTTGAAAGGA
>NZ_JALCZL010000007.1:0-89673 GCF_039667035.1 Sulfurimonas sp. NWX79 | reverse complement strand
AGATTGACAATTTATACATATTTTAGAGCTTTTTTACAATCATTTGTAAATAAACCTTTGTTTACTCCCAATATACCATACTTTAAGAGGTGTTTTAAGCACCCGTTTTTTTAATTAAGTCCTTCTTCAAGAAAATTGCATTTATGATTTGAACTTAGGCAATAAAAAGGTAACAAATAGGTAACACTAAGAGTGTTTTAAAAGTATTATAACTGATTGTATATTATTATGCAAACACCTAAACATAGGCATATATGATTGTAAATTGATATAGATGATATGTAGTTCAGTGGTGGACAGCGTGGGATTCGAACCCACGGTAGGTTGCCCTACACCCGCGTTCCAGGCGAGCGCCTTCGACCACTCGGCCAGCTGTCCATTAAAGAAGAGTGACATTTTAGCTAAGCTTTTATTTAATAGTGCTAAAAGTCTGCTCTTTTGTATCAAAAACTATATAAGAAGAGTACGACACATCTATACAAAAAGCCTCTTCTAATGAAAGTTTTTGCACTATTGCGATTAAAACACGAATAACACCTGCATGTGTTATGACCAAGATGTTTTCCGCCTTATGTGAGGCTAGATACTCTAAAAAGAACTCTTTTACTCTTTTTATGTAAGCTTCATACGGTTCACCATCAAGGGCATCTATCCACTGTTCAAAATGTTCATACACTATCTCACCTTCAGCCATTATCTCATCAAAACTTTTTCCTTCATGTTTTCCCCATGATTTTTCCCGTAGTTTGTCAGTGTAGATTGCTTCTTTTGCTTGTTTGAATGGCTTGAGTGTCTCCTTTGCACGCAGAAGATCTGAGCAATAAACAAGGTCAAACTTTTCATCTTCAAATCGTTTTGCCAAAGCTTTTGCCTGTTCTTTGCCTCTGCGTGAGAGTCCTATATCAATATGTCCGTTATATCGCTTATGGTAAGCAACATCCACTTCACAGTGGCGAACAAGTATTATCCTCACGCAAGCCCCACTATGATCAGATTGAGTAAAAGAAGTTCCATTATCTCAATAGTAAATCCGTATATATCTCCTGTAAAACCATCATAACGTTTTATAAAAAATCGTTTGACAAGCAGCATGATAAACAGTGCTCCAACCAGTAAAGACCAACTATTATATAAAAAAACAAATAGTAAACTATACAGTATTGCTATAAAAACCTGTTTTGATTCCAACTCCTCTTTTGCCAGACTACTCATCCCACCCGAAACATAGGAATAAAAATAGATAAGTAATACAATCATCAGGCGAGGTAAAAGCAGTACCAATGGTAACAAAGTATAACTTTCCAAAGCCATAATAGATGATGCTTTCAAGATCAAAAATGTACCCCCAAAGAGCATACCCATGCCACCGTTATGAGGATCTTTCATCACTTCTAAAGCTTTCTCTCTTGGAACAAAAAGCCCATCAACAGTATCTGCAAAACCATCAAGATGCAGTGCACCGGTAAGTAGAACCCACAAAGCAAAGAGAATGACTCCCAGATGAAAATGCGGCACATATGGCTCTAAAAGAAGAGATGCCACGTAAAGAATGAAACCTAGAATCAAGCCGACTAAAGGGTAAAACATTACAGCATAACCGTTAATGCCTTTATAAAAATCGTGGACTTTGAAAAAAGGTAGAGTTGTCAGCATCGAGAGAGCCAGTGCAAAGCCTTTAAAAATTCTACTCATTTGATCCTCGTAGCAATTCCAGCTACAACATGATAGATCTCATCACATTCATTTGCAACAAGTTGTGCGATTTTGCCATTGGCATCGACAAAATCACGGGCCAGTTTGTTCTCAGGTATAACACCACAACTAACATCATTGATAACAAAGACAATATCTTTTTCTTGCATCATCACTTGATTTATCTCTGCTATCATATCTTCTACACTCTTTTCATGATAGAGCATGTTGTTGACCCAAATGCTTAAACACTCTACCAAAATAGGAGTTTTTTCATGTTTTTGTATCTCTTTTGCAAGTGCTAAAGCCTCTTCAACGGTAATGAATCTATCTTCACGTTGTACTTTATGCTGCTTAATTCTCTCTTGCATTTCATCATCGATAAACTCAGTAGTTGCAAGATAAAGAGGTTTTGTTTTTGAGAGTGTCTGAACATACTTTTCTGCATTAAGAGATTTTCCACTCTTAATTCCGCCTATAAATAAAACTTTCATCTCGTAAGTATAGCAATAAATACAGCAACTTTTGCTATTATTACAAAAAAATATATGAGGGTAATATTTGTTAAGTATTAAAACTTTTTTACAACTTTTAAAAGAGTCTTTTCGTGACCTTTTACCGATTGTACTTGTTATCATGTTTTTTCAGCTTGCCATTATTCAAAACATCCCTGATAATTGGCTAAGTACAGCAATAGGTCTGGCAATTGTAGGTGTTGGCCTCGCTCTTTTTTTACTAGGTCTTGAAATTGGAATCTTCCCTGTCGGTGAGGGACTTGCTAGTGAGTTTGCGCACAAAGAATCAACTTTTTGGATCATTGTTTTTGGTTTTATGATAGGCTTTGGTACTACTGTAGCTGAACCTGCTCTCATTGTCATCGCTCAAAAAGCAGCAAGTATCAGCTCCGAACGTATTGATGCAACTACACTGAGAATGGTGGTTGCTTTTTCAGTAGGCTTTGCCATTGTTTTAGGTGTTTGGCGTATCATTAAAGGACATCCCATCCACTACTATATTATCAGTGGATATATTCTGGTTGTAGCTGCAACTGCCTTTGCTCCCCAAGAGATTGTAGGACTTGCCTATGACCTTGGAGGTGTAACAACCTCAACAGTTACCGTTCCACTTGTTGCAGCTCTAGGAATAGGACTTGCATCTACTATCAAAGGAAGAAACCCTGTTTTAGATGGTTTTGGACTTATCGCTTTTGCATCTCTTACTCCTATGATTTTTGTACAGATTTACGGTATCGCCGTTTATGAGTTCTTTGAACCTTCTGCACATATAGAGCTACCCCTTGCTCCTCTTTCTGAAGCAGTTGCAGTAGACAATGCATATGCTTTTAATCTTAATTTTCTTGATATCCTCAAAGATCTCTTTGGTGTTGTGTTGGATGTTGCACCTATTCTTGCAGTCATTCTCTTTTTTCAGTACATTATCTTAAAAAAACCCTTAGAGAATTTAAAACAGGTAATCATTGGTTTTGCACTTGTTATCTTAGGGCTTGATGCATTCATCGTTGGTTTGGAGATGGGGCTCTTCTCTGTCGGTGAGATGATGGCGTATGAGCTCACGCAGTATGATAACAACATTATTATTTACTCTTTTGGTTTTCTTATCGGTTTTTCAACAACGATGGCAGAACCCTCCCTGACAGCTATTGCAAGAAAAGCAAAAGAGATCAGTGATGGTAAAATAAATGACTTTGTGCTACGCCTCTTTGTTGCTCTTGGTGTTGCCATTGGTATCTCTTTGGGAGCTTACAGAATCGTTGTAGGTGGTGAGATAGTCTATTACATTATGGCAGGGTATCTTTTTGTAATTGTACTTACATTCTTGGCACCAAAATACATCATTCCTATTGCTTATGACAGTGGAGGGGTTACGACCTCAACAGTAACTGTACCTCTTGTCGCTGCTATCGGGCTAGGTCTTGCTACAAATATTCCCGGGCGTGATCCACTAATTGACGGCTTTGGACTTATCGCTTTTGCTTCACTCTTTCCAATGCTTACAGTCATGCTCTATGGACTGATAACTGAAAAAATCGGTGTTAAAGGCGAACAAGAGAAAGAGCAGATGCATCTTAATGAACTGCGTCATGCACTTGAAGATGTACACAATATGAAGCTCTCAACAATCAATGTTGAAGGAACAAACAAGTCTCACTCTTATGATATGGCATTTTCTGCTGTACACGTTGTTGTACCAAAAGAGAAAACAGAAGAGGCACTTTTGGCTGCAAAAGAAGCGGGCGCGAGAGGTGTTACGATCATGGAAGCTCACGGTATGGGGCTTGCTGAAATGGACAACTTTTACCATCGCCTCCATGTAGAGGCTACAGACTCAAATCTGATGTTTATCACCAAAACAAAAAATGTTGATAGAATTATAAAAGCAATACTGACAGAACTTGACATTACAGGTGAAGGACAAGGACTCACTTTCGCTTATCCTGTATCACATATCAAAGGGCTACGTCTGAAAGTAAATGATATTTAAGAGATAAACAAGCTATTTTTTACGCTTTTTATGTAGTTTTCTTTTAAGCTTTTCTATTTTATTCATCTCATGTTCTTCCAGTGAGATGTTGATATTTTCAACCTCTTCACCGATTTTTACACTCAGCATCTCAGATTTTCGCATCGCTAAAATCTGTGAAGAGAAGATACTTCTGTGCCCTGAAATCAAAAAACTGATAACTGCTGCAAGCGCCGCATAATGTGCAATATCAATACCAAAAAGCTCTACGGCCATAATCGTTGAGGCAATTGGTGTGTTTGTCGTAGCCGCTACAACACTTACAAATCCAAGTGCTGCAAAAAGCGGAATATTCTCTGGCGATATAATAGAGCCAAAAAAGTTACCACTTGTTGCTCCGATGTAAAATATTGGTGTAATAACACCACCACTACCTCCTGCACCTAAAGAGAGAGACGTAAAGATGGTCTTAAGAACAAAAGTGTACCAGTGAATCTCTTGATATGCAGCAGGATTTTGACTGAGTGCATCTTCAATGGTCCCTAGACCAAGGCCTATATACTGTTCTCCAAAAAGCAGTGTAAGCCCAACAATCAAACTCCCTCCTACAAAAGCTTTGATGTACATGCTGACTTTTATCTTCTTGATAAAAGAGTGTGTATGTGCAATGGAAGTGATAACAATATCTGAAACAAAACCAAAAAATAGACCTGCAAAAACAACTTTTGCAATCAGCACAAGGTCAAGTGATACATCTTGAAAAAAGTGCAAATCATAATATGTGTACTCAATACCTAAAAACTGCGCTGTTGTAAAAGCAGCAAAACCGGCAATGAAGGATGGAAGCAGTACATCATACATAATTACACCGATAATAAGCACTTCTACACCAAAAATCGCTCCCGCAATAGGTGTACCAAAAACCGTTGCAAAACCGGCACTGATTCCACAGATAACCAGTTTTTTTCTATCTTGTTTTCGGAATTTCAAAAGATTGGAAAGTAGTGATGCCACTCCTGCACCTATTTGCGCACCCGGGCCCTCTTTACCGACAGAACCACCTGCAAAAATTGTTAAAACCGTTGTCAGGGTTTTTACAGGAATAACAGAAACATCAATTTTTCCATCTGCTTTATGCACAGCGGAGATGACCTTTTCTGTTCCATGTCCTTCAGCAGAGGGAGCAAATGTTTTTGTCAGCCAGACCGTTAAAATAAGTGCAAAGGGAAGCAGATAGTAAAAATCAAAAGGTAAAAGTGCACGTGAGCTTTCACTATGGGCTAAAATCTTCAAAAAAGCAGTAACCGTTGCACCGATAACCACCCCTACCATTGATGATAAAAACACCCATTTTGCAACACTGAAAAAGATAGCAGTCTGTTCTGTTATATGTTTGTGAATCATCTGTTTATCTGCTTGTTGAGAGATTTTTTATAATTATGACACAAATAGTAGAAATTATCTCTACTTATTTTAAGAGTTTTAAAATTTTTTCCAAAAAGCACTACTGAGTAGCACAAAAACAGTATAGCACTCCAGTCTTCCAACGATCATTGCAAAGGAGAAAAAAAGTTTGTCAAAATCACTAAAAAATGCAAAGTTATCTGATGGGCCGACAAGAGAAAAACCAGGTCCAACATTACCAACCAGAGCAAAAGCACCTGAGATTGCACTCATTGCATCATATCCTCGTGCATAAATGTAGATAGTTACAATCGCCACAGTCATCATAAAGAGTGTAAAAAAACCAAAAGTAGATGAAAGTATGCGCTCTTTTTGTTTTACACCATCAACAAAAACAGAGATGATGGTATTTGGGTGTAGGATACGTTTCATCTCTGATGAGAGTGTTTTAAAGATAATCACATGGCGAATAATTTTGATACCCCCTGCCGTTGAGCCTGCATTACCACCCATCAAAAGGCCTATAAAGATGATAGCAATAGCTAGATGGGACCATGAACCATAATCAATCGTAGCAAAACCCGTTGTTGTTATAACAGAGGCAATAGTAAAACTGGAGTGTTTGAGCGCATCATAAAATGTGTCTCTACTAATGTCAATATGAACAACTGTTAATGCCAAACTCAAAGCCAGAAAAATGAGAAAATACCATCGCACCTCTTCACTTCTATAGCCGGAAAGATCTTTGTGATACATCTTTAAATGCGCTAAAAAGTTGATACCCGATAGCATCATAAAAACTGTTGTCACCCAGACAATTCCATCATCTGTAAAATATCCTAGAGAGCTGTTCTTTGTTGAAAACCCACCTGTTGAAATAGTTGAAAAAGCATGGTTAATCGCATCAAACCAATCCATTCCAAAAAACTTTAAAAGTAGCATATCTGTTATAGTCAAAACAAAATAGACCACCCAAAGGCTGAGTGCCGTATCTTTAATCTTTGGTGTTAGTTTCTCAAGCTGCACACCTGTTGACTCTGCTTTAAAAAGGGAGAGACTTCCTGTCGGATTTATCACAGAGAGCAGTCCAACACCTAAGACAATCACACCAAGCCCGCCAAGCCAGTGCATCAAACTTCGATGAAACAAGATTATATGAGGCAGAGACTCGATGTCATTAAAAACCGTAGCACCTGTCGTTGTAAATCCACTTACAGCTTCAAAAAATGCAGAAGCCAGCGATACATCCGTATAGAGTACAAGAGGAATCGCTCCGGCAACTCCCAAAAGTATCCAGAGCAGGTTTACCACCAAGATGCTCTCTTTTATTTTGAGATTAAGTTCATGGTTTTTCAATAAAAGCCAAACAAACAGATTTATAACAAAAAAGAGTCCATCATAGAGTAAGAACTTCTCAAAATGCTCTTTATAAATCACTCCAACAGCAATATCAAGCAAAAAGATAACAGAAACAGTTATACCGATTAATGATAAAATCTTAAATATATTTTTATAGTTCATAAATCCACTGTTTTACTTTCGGGCTCTCTTTACTTGGAGAAAAAACTACTATCAAATCATTTTCCTGTAAAACAATCTTCTCATCAAAATGAAATACTTTTTCATCTCTTATGAAAAAGAGTCTTGAACTTTTCGTCGAGAGTGGTTTTATCCGTTTGCCTAAAAGTTTTGAGTCGGCAAAAATCTTTCGCATTAAAACAACAGCTTTTGCACCACAAAAACTTTTTTGAATGACAACACCTGTAGAGCTTATCTCCTCCATTATCTCATTATAGGCGCTTATCTTCGGTCCACGTACGACTATGATACCAAGCGAATGCATCAGATTATAGTACTCCATCTCATTGTTAATGGCCACGACTTTTTTTATACCACTCTCTTTTGCTTCAAGACATTTGATGATGTTATACTCGTCGTTATTGGTTGCAGCAACAAAGATATCGGCACTCTCCAGAGCCTCTTGCTCAAAAATATCATGCGAAGAGTATTTTGAGTTTATAATAGAAGCTTTTCCTTTGAGTATCTCATCAGCTTTCTCACAAAGCTCTAAATCTTTTTCAACAAGTTTAACATCCCGTCCACTCTCCAGTAACTCCTGTGAAATTGCAATACCAAGCTCCTCTCCTCCAAAAACGACACATCGCTGAATATTGTTCTTTGCATCCAGTTCCAGCTGACTACACAACGGTCGTATAACATCCTCTGGACCAAAAAAATAGACCAGATCATTTGGAAGAATCTCAATGCGCTCTTCTTGGGGAATAAAAAACTCTTTTTTTCTCTCAATACCTACTATTTTATACTGCTGCAAATCAAACACTTTTGGTATAAAATGAGCAGAGACCATAACTGATATAAGTTTATGTTCCGTATATTTAAAGAATTTTACATTATTTGCTTTTGGATATTCCAACAGCGATGCTATCGCTTGGGAAGCCAGAGCGATGGGAAAAATAAGTCTGTCAATATCAAGTCTGTTTTTTATCTTGCTTCCATCAAAAAACTCTTTTTGCAGACGAACAAATTTTCGCTTTATATTAAGAACCGTATCGGCAACCAAAACAGAGATAAGATTGACATTGTCCAGGTTTGTTACAGCAATGAAAAGATCTATGTTCTTATCTGTAAAACTCTCATATGTTTTTGCATCTTCCACATCTCCACCATGCGGCATGATATCAAGACTCTCTTGAATACGGTGCAGTGCTTCTGAATTTTTATCTATAATGGTTACATTATGACCAATACTAAGTGTTTTCGCCAGATTAAAGCCAACTTTCCCAGCTCCGGCAATAATAATATTCATTTACTTTACTTCACTAAATCACTATAATCATATTTGGCAGTGTCAAGATAGTATTTTGAACCTATTTTTATGACTCTTTCATCACTATCTGCATTTTCTTTAAATCTTTTTTTGATTTTTTTCATCTTTTTCTCTGATAAACCAGATTTTTTTAGATATTTTTTTAGAGAAATCACATTACTCTCTATCTCTTCTTCGATTTCTACCATCTCAGCTTCAAAGGTCTCCTCATTTTCCTCTAACGGAGCACCAAGCATAAATTTCGAAGATATTGTTTGGAGAATATTTTTAAGTTGTTCATCTTTTTCTTTATAAATACGTTCTATTTTTTTACGCTCTTCAATAAGCATCTGCTCTTTTTGGTCACGCAGCGTTCTTGTCTCATTTTCAAGTACCTCTACCCGTTCCTGAAGTTTTGCATTTTGTGCTTCAAGCAGTTTATAGTAACGCTCATCATTAGAAGCACTTTTTGTTGCTCTTTTTGCAACTGGTTTTTTTATAGTTTTTGTCTCATCAACAAAGACCATTTTGGCATCATTTTCCATCACACTCTGCAAGGAACCACGTCTTATACGATTATGTACCGCCTCTTTGGATACACCAAAAAACTCAGCTGCCTCTGCTACACTCATCTTTTTCATCTGTTTGCCTTTTATCTCATATTTTCAAAAACAATAGGTGCTTCCCAGTCACCCTCACGCACCATCTTCATCACTTTTTGCAAGTCATCGAGTTTTGCACCTTTGACACGGATATGATCTCCCTCTATCTGGGCATTGACTTTTAACTTCATCTTTTTAATGTCCGCTACTATTTTTTTAGCCTCTTTGGACTCTATATAATCCACCACTTTAAAGGTCGCTTTTCGTGTTCCCCCGCTTGCATCTTCAACACGCAACTCATCAAGTACTTTAGAAGAGAGGCCCTGTTTTAAAAGTTTTGTGATGACAATGTCTTTAATCGCATCAAGTTTGTTATCAGAAGATGCCACTAACACTAAAATATTCTCTTTCTCTTTGTAAGTAATCTCGTATGTTGTCCCTTTAAAATCATAACGGTTAGAGATTTCTCTCTCAACCAAATTGATTGCATTTTTAAAAAGCTGCATATCTATTTTTGCGCTGATATCAAATGAATGCTCTTTTGCCATAACGAACCTTTTTTTTGTTTTAATTATAGCACAGTTTGTTAGTGGAAAAAAATCTTGACCTATATCAAGAATTTTCAGGATTTTTTTGTTAGTATTATCGCAATTATTATGGAGTTTTTATGTCTGAAGATTTAGAGAAAAAGTTAAACAAACGTGAGCAGTACAAAGCACGACTAAAACCGTATGACTATTACGTCAATGAGTTTGAGACTATTGATTTTGAGTCACTTGGGGAGGGAGACAGATACTATCTTCAAGACTTCGGTATCTTTAATATCGACTTCCTGGAAGATGAGTTTACCATCCGACTTCGTAATGGTAATGGTGGTCATTTCAGTACAAATGCTTTTAAATTTTTAGCGGACTTGATTGAAGAGTATGATCTTACTTTGGTTATTACAGCCCGTGCAGGCTTTCAACTCCATGATGTCTATGCTGATGATGTAGCAGAGATTTGGCACAAACTCAACGATAACGGCCTTACGACATGGCAGAGTTTTGGTGACAACATCAGAAATATTGTCACCGATGTCTATGACGGTGTCAGCAGATACGGGCATATTGAAGTACATCCAATCATTAAAGCAATGAATGATTACATCATTCAAAATCCAAAATATGTCGGAATGCTTCCTCGTCGTGTAAGTATCGGCATCTCTGGAAACTCCGCAAATGTAAACTCCTTTTTTGCAAATGATCTCTACTTTGCACTAGCCTTTAAAGATGGTGACTATGGATTTAATGTTTATATGGGTGGGAAAAATACTGAAATTGCTCAGGATGCCAATATCTTCTTGCGTGAGGATGAAGTACTGGACTTTTTCAAAGCATTTGTAGAGACGTTTTACACGCACGGCTCACGATTTTCCCGTTCAAAAACACGCCTTTTCTATATGATCGAAGAGATAGGGCTTGAAAAACTCAAAGAGCTCATCGAGTCTGTTTATAACAAAAAATTTGTTAGTGCAGGGGAATTACAGCTTGAACATGTGGACTTTGAAGAGTTTGAAGAGCTACCTGATGGGACTTTTGCTTTTTGTTATCAAAGTGATTTTGGACGCCTAAGTCCAAAAGAGATGCGTGACATCAGTGACTTTGTAACGCAAATAGATGGTGAAATTCGAGTAGGTATTGACCAGAATATCTACATCTTAGGATTACAAAACAAAGAAGTCCCTTTCAACTCACCGGCACTCAGTTCAACTATCGTTGCCTGTGCCGGCAACCTCTGTCCTTATGCTGTTTGGAGCATCAAAGATGAGGCACACGACTACCTTCCATTGGAGAAAATCTATACTAACCGTATCAAAATCGGTTTTTCTGGCTGTGCAAAAGGGTGTGGAAGACATCGTCATACCGACATAGGACTCATTGGTCTTAAAACAAACAACTTTGGAGATACCGATGGTGGAGCACGTGTCTTTATCGGTGCGGAACATGATAACGGACAAAGCGTGGCAAGACAACTCTTTTCAATGGTACCCTATGTGCATCTCAAAGAGACGATAACACTTGTTATTAGTCTATTTGAGCAAAGCGGTTACCAAAACTTTCAACTCTATGCACACCATATCCTAAACAGATATTCAGAAGATTTTCTCGCACTCTGGCACCTCTATAATCTTAAAAATAATACAGCACTCACACTACAAAAACAAAAAGAGATACTCCCACAAGAGGAAGAATTAAATCTTCTGCGTGAGAACTTTAGTGATTTTGAGTTAGTGGAAGATGATATGAAAAAAACAGTAAGTCATCTTGCAAAAGAGTTATGGACAGTAGCAGGAAAAGATCCCCACTACAAACCACCTATAGAGAGAACGAACTTTCGATAGAGCTCCTAGAAACTAGGAGTTCCATCAAAACCAAAACCGCTATCAAATCCTCCGCCAAAACTTCCGAAGTTTGGATCCATATAACCATACTGTGAAGATTTTGCTCGAAGTTTTTCAATATCGGCTTTACTTGATATTCCCTGTGGACAAACAACTGTACACTCATTACATAAAGTACAATCCCAGACACCATTTGTCTGAATAGTATCGATTTTTTCTTTAGGCTCTGCCTCACGCTTGTCACTTACAACCTTCCAGACACGTGTCAGTGCAAACGGTCCTAAAAACTCTTCATTGACTGCATAGACAGGACAAGCTGAATAGCACGAAGCACATAAGATACAATCACTCTGTGTTTCATTTATCTTCTCATCTTCATGTGTCTGCTTGGCTTGGGAGTTATACTCACTTATCCATGCTTTGGCTCGTGCATTTGTCTCGTAAGCTTTGTCTAGACTCACAACCAAGTCACGAATAACAGGAACATTTTTAAGTGGTTCTATCTTGTCACCCTCTTGTACTTTGTAAGAACATGCCAAAACCTCTTTTTCATTGACACGAACCCCGCAGGAACCACAAACACTACTGCGACAACCACTGCTGTAAGCAAGGGAACTGTCTACTTCACTTTTAATGTGATTTAACATCTCAAGCAGTGTTACATCTTGCATATCTACATCATACTCGATAAAGTCAAACTCTCTTTTTATGCTTATCTTCATACTCTACTCCTGCTCCATCGTATGTGCACCGACACTCTCTTTGCGTGAGAGTGCTGATTTGATGACAACTTCTGCCACATCTAACATATTTCGAAATTCCAAAAATTCTGCAAGATCTGTATTATATCTTAGTGAGTTGTCTTTTGCACCCATTAGTGGCAGTTTTTTCTTTGTCTCTTCTATAAACGCCTCTGCCTCACGCAACTCACTCTCACGTCTAACAATTCCTACTTTGTTATAAAGCAGGTCGCCCATCATCTGGCGTAGAACATAAAAATCTATCTCTTTAGTAAACTCCTGTTCTAAAAAATCATCTTTTGGTGAAGCTGCCACGTGAGACTCCATTGTCTTTGCTCTTTTTGCAGCATTTTTTCCAGCCTCTTTTCCAAAAACAGCAATCTCTAGAAGTGAATTTCCTCCCAATCGATTTGCTCCGTGGACTCTGTGGTTAGAACACTCACCACAGGCAAAAAGTCCTTCTAAATTTGTTTGTGAATTGTTATCAACCTCTATACCACCCATAGTATAGTGAGCAACAGGTTTAATGGGAATGAGATCATATACAGGATCTACATTTTCATACAGTTTTGCGAGTTTTCTCTCTTGCGGCAAACCCTCATCAATGAACTGCTCTCCAAGATGGCGAATATCCAAAAAGATCTCTTCGCCCTTTTTTATCTCCGCATCAATTGCACGACTCACTTCATCACGCGGTGCTAACTCATTAGTAAAACGCTCACCTTTAGAGTTGAGAATATAGCCACCTTCCCCTCGAGCTGATTCACTGATAAGAATAGAAGAGTTTTTGAGTCCTGTTGGATGAAACTGTACAAACTCCATATGTAGTAGTTTTGCTCCCGCTCGTTTTGCAACAGCTATGCCATCACCCGTTGCTTTTGTTGAGTTTGTAGAGTTTTTACCATAGATGCGTGAGTATCCACCTGTTGCCAAGATGACTGACTTTGCAAAATAGCGCTCTTTTTGCCCGCTTCGAAGATCAAGCATCAAGGCACCACACACCATGTCATTCTCATCTTTCAAAAGCTCTAAAAGTATCTTCTCATTTTTTATCTCAATATCTAAAGAGAGTGCTTTGTCATAGAGTGTATGCAAAATTTTTAGACCTGTATAGTCCTGTGCATAACAGGACCTAGCTGCTGATGCACCACCAAGTCGTCTTTGTGCGATTTTTGCATCCTCACTGCGAGAAAAACAGACACCAATACTATCAAGCCATGCAACCGTTGCCGGTGCTTCAGAACACATATACCGCACCGTCTCCTCGTTAGCTAGTCCATGAGCAGATTTTAAAGTATTTTGAATATGTGCCTCTATGCTGTCTTCTTCAACATTTCCAAGTGCTGCATTAATGCCACCCTGTGCCATACAGGTCTGACTTCGAGTTGGATACTCTTTAGTAAGTACTACAACATCCACGTCCTCTTCTTTTGCCGCTATCGCAGCTGTAAGCCCTGCACCACCTGCACCGATTATCAGTACGTCTGTTTTCATCTCCACGCTCCTAACGCTTTTTATCTTTTTACATTTTTATGAGATGACTTTTGGAGGCTCGTGAGCCAAGGAGAATTTGTCCTCTAAAAGTTATCTTATAAAAATGTTGCCAGAAGATAATATCTCCCTATTCTTAAAAGCCCTGCTATTATAACAAACCAAACAAACTTTAGCCTAACAAGTCCAGCAACTATTGTTAATGGATCACCAATGATGGGAAGCCAGGAAGCAAAAAGAGTAATATAGCCATACTTATGTCCCCAAAGAAAAGCACGTTTGCCAATTTTAGAGCCAAAAAGTTTGCGTTTTGTCTTCTCATAGAGAAAATACCCCAGATAGTAGTTAAAAACAATGGCTAAAATATTACCACTTGATGCTGCAAGCATTGCGTGAGAGAGAGGCATTCCACTTTTAAGTGCTGTCATAAAAGCTACTTCAGAAGAAAAAGGTAGGATTGTTGCTGCTACAAATGCAGAGAAAAAGAGAGCCAATTCTGCCATAAAAGGCTACAGACTCTCTTGTATATTTTGACAGACTGAGGCAATAAGTTTCTCACGCGCCTCAATACTCGTCCATGCAATGTGTGGTGTAAGATAGAGTCGATCAGGATTTTTCACAGCCAAAAGTGGACTCTCTTGTGGCAGTGGCTCTTTTTCAAAGACATCCAGACCAAAATAAAGCTCACGCTCATCAACTAACTCAGCTACCGCCTTCTCATCAATAATACCGCCACGACCAAGATTAAGTACAACAGCACCCTCTTTTAAATGTTGCAATTTATCATAATTGAGAAGATTTTTTGTCTTCTCATTGAGCGGTGCATGAATAGAGATAATATCACTGCTCTCTAAAAGTCTGTGCAGTACCACCTGCTCAAACTCATCGGAACTGTTACGTCCACTTGTTGAGTAATAGATGACATTGGCACCAAAAGCACGGGCTATACGAGCAACCTCACGCCCGATAGCACCAAGGCCTATAATACCCCAGGTTTTGCCTTTGACTTCATAAAAAGGATGACTAACATCAGTAAAAACTCCACTGCGCGAGTACTCTTTGGATTTGACTACCTCATCATAATAGCGTGAGTGCCCTATTAGATAAAAAAGCATTGAGAAAGTATGCTGTACTACTGAATCTGTTGAGTATCCAGCTACATTTTTCACCTCAATCCCAAGCTCTTTGGCAGCCTCCAAATCAACATTGTTCATTCCTGTAGCTGCCACACAAATGAGTTTCAGTGAAGGAGTATTTTGCATATGCTCTTTTGTAATAACGACCTTGTTCGTGACGACCACATCCATATCTTTGATACGTACTTCTGTTAAAGAAGGCTCTGTAGAAGCAAAAGTATAGACCTCACCAAAGCTCTCAAAACAGCTTAAATCTGTACCACCAAATGTTATGGCATCTAAAAGAACAATCTTCACTTTAAGAATCTTTTACTTTTGTAATAAGCTCACGTGCTTTCTCTAACGCTGCTTCTACCTTGTCAAATACAAGAGCAACTGCTAAACGGCGACCTTTATGTGCCTCTGGTTTTCCAAAGACTCGAACATATGAGTTCTCACTAAAGAGAGAATCATCAACATCCACTACCGGTGCATAGTTATGTGCCTCTGATTTAAATGCAGCCGATGCACCATCACCATAAAACGTAAAGCCTAAAGGAAGACCAAGGACAGCTCTTAAATGCAATGCAAACTCACTTTGTGACTGCGTGATAAGTGTCACCATCCCAGTATCATGTGGACGAGGGCTTACTTCTGAGAAATAAACTTCATCTCCTTTGATAAATAGTTCAACACCAAAAAGCCCCTGTCCACCAAGACCATCCGTAATAGCCTTTGCAATCTCTTGAGATTTTTGTTTTGCTACTTCACTCATCTGCATCGGTTGCCATGAAAATACATAGTCTCCATCACGCTGTTCATGTCCTATCGGCTCACAGAAAACCGTCTCTTTACCATTACGAGCCGTAAGCATTGTAATCTCATAATCAAAATCAACAAATGCTTCAACGATAAGCTCGCTTGCATCCCCACGTGCCTCTTTTGCCTCTTCCCATGAAGCGTCAATATCATCTTCACTACGAGCTACTGATTGCCCATGCCCAGAAGAGCTCATAACAGGTTTAATCACACATGGAAAACCAAGCTCACGCGCAGCCTCCAGCAGTCCCTCTTTTGTTGTGACAAACTTATAAGGACCCGTTTTTAGTCCCAATGTCTCCGCTGCAAAAGTACGAATGTTTTTTCTATTCATCGTTTTACTAACAGCGTTAGCATTTGGGATAACATTGTAGCCCTTGTCTTCTGCTTCAAAAAGAGCATCAATGCTGATAGCCTCAATCTCCGGGAGAATATAATCAGGCTTTTCACGGTAGATGACTTCTAAAAGAGCATCTTTGTTTTGCATATCGACAACATGACTTCTGTGTGCTACTTGATGTGCAGGAGCATTTTCATACTTGTCTACAGCAATAGTCTCAAGACCAAGTCGCTGTGCTTCGATAATAACTTCTTTTCCTAGCTCACCAGAGCCGAGTAACATGATTTTTTTGGAGTTTGATTTAAGAGGAGCTGCAAATCTCATGGATATAATTCCTTACGTTTTTATTGTAGGAATTATATCAAAATAGGATTAAATTTACTGTTTTAATCCAATGAGTGTCTGTAAAAGTTGGTCAGATGTTGTAATCGTTTTACCATTTGCCTGGAAACCACGCTGAATGATAATAAGCTGCGTAAGTGCACGTGAGAGGTCAACATTTGATGCCTCTAACGCCGCAGACTGAATAAATCCACGTCCTGCAGTTGCAGCTGTACCGATGATAGGATCCCCAGAGTTGGCAGTTTGATTGTACACATTGCCACCCTCCGTTGAGAGTCCTTCATTATTTGTAAATTTTGCCATAGCGATTTGTGCTAGACCAAATGAACGACCATTTGAAAATGATCCAACCAAAGTACCAGACTGATCGATTCTAATACCAACCAGATCACCACCTGTGTAACCATCTTGAGATATTCCGGAAGTCGCTGAGCGACTATCAAATGATGTCATACCATCAAATTTATTTGCCGTACCAAAAGAGAGGCTTACCTGCTGGTCTGGTGCTGAGCCGTTATTCCCTGAAAAAGAGATATTTGGCGGATTATATGTTGCAAGTGAACCATCATTGTTAAATCTAACGGAACCTGTCTTTTCATTTGTTGGTGCTACTGTATCAATCGTTGCAGGAGCAGGAACAGAGATTTTCATATTCCATGTACTTCCTGTTGAAGTATCAACTGCAACTTTTCTGAACTCCATTCTCAGTGTATGTTTCGAACCAAGTGAATCATAAATATCAATGGAGCTTGAATGTGTAGCTGCATTAAAACTTTGTGAAAATGCTTTTCCTGTAGTACCTGCTGGTAAAACAGAATTCAGTGCCTGCATATTTCTTGTAAAGCGTGTATTTTCTGTCACACCTGCTGCTGTTAATCCTGTAATATTTAGTGCAATATCATAATCATCATCGGCACCACCCGGGTTAATAATCTCGAATTTTCCCTGCTCATTGATACTGATTTGAATATTACTCTCTGGAGTGACACCATCTCCATCTGCATCAACTGCCTGTGCTTCTTGCTCCATTGCATAACGAAGGTCTGCCAGTGTTGTAAATTTTTTATCAGAGCCTGCTGCTGTTACTGCTGCATTTGGATCATATTGATATCTGTATGCTGTTGTTACTGTAGATGTTGGCACTCCACTGTTACCATTGTTATCTGTAAAACGGATATTATGTGATGCTGCTGCATTCGAGTTTGTATTGACAAGATCAATATAGTAATTTGGCCCTGCTGTTACACGAACACTTGCTGAAACACCAGTAATCGCACTTTGTGCATTAATCGCAGCTACATATCTATTTGCATTATCTGCTGCAGTATTTCCTGCCGCACCACCAGATGTTGTAATCTGTTGTGTTGTACCGTCATCCAAAGTAAATGTAACATCTAACTCTCCGGCACCACCCGCAACTGCTACCGTTCCATTGAGTGTTGTATTTATAAATGAAGCCCAGATTCCTTGATCTTTTTGTAAAGCAAAAGCTTCCCCAACTTCATTGAACATCACACCTACATCACCAGACTCTATCGGATTTCCATTTTCATCAAGTGCTGGTGGTGTTGGTGCTGCTGGTGGTGGTCCACTTGGAACTTGGTATGCTGGTGAAAAACTTTCAACCAATGCACCAGAGTTCAAGTTTGCTTTAAGCACAACTTCAGTTGTTGGAGATGCTGGTGTTGTCAGTCCTGGTGGAATATTGATATCTGTAATTGGAGCTGTTGAATCAACCTTTCCAGTCACCGGATCACGCAGCCAACCCTGAGCAATAAAGCCGTTGTTATCAACGAAGTTTCCACCTGCATCAAATTTAAAATCCCCTGCACGTGTATATTTATATGTATTCCCACCATCTGGAGAGATAATAAAGAAACCATCACCCTGAATAGCCATATCTGTATTTTTATCGGAATTTTGAACGGAACCTTGAGAGAAGATACGGGTCATTGAAGAAACCGTTGAACCAAGCCCAACTTGAACAGGGTTTTTACCGCCAAGCTGACCTTGAGGTGCAGTAGCTATCGCTTTAGTCTGTGCTAAAAGATCAGAAAAATTTGCACGTGAGTATTTAAAACCTATCGTATTTACATTTGCAATGTTATTTGATTCTACATCCATCGCAACTTGATGAGACTGTAGTCCGGAAACACCGGAAAAAAGTGATTTTAACATAAGAAATCCTTTACCTCTGCTCGTGTTAAGCAGATAATTAGTAAAGAATTAAAGCATAAACTGTTCCAGTTTTAACCTAAATTATACAATAGAGATTTCTAAAATTTGACTATGCTTGTGCATAAGGGATGTTTAGTGAAAATTTTAAGCCACCCTATTGGTGGTGTAAATTTTTAATGAATGTGCATTATGTGCAATGATGGTTAAAGTTTTTAATTTCTTATTGCATAATTTGGGTTAAGCATCCATATTGAGAGCTTTTTGAATCATCTCATCTGCCGTTGTTACAGATTTTGAGTTGGCATCATAAGCACGTTGTAAGATGATAAGCTCAGTAAGTCCTGCACTCATCTCAACATTTGAACCTTCTAATTTAAAGTTTGTAATCTCAGTACCGATGATATTTTGTCCTGTTGCATCTTTAAAAAAGAGTGCTTGGCCACTGTTTGAACTCTCTGCAAAACGTGTCCCGGTAATTCGTTCAAGACCCTGGTCATTTTGAAAATGAAACACTGCAATTCTACCAACGCTGCTCTGTCGACCATTGGTAAATGTAGCAATAACTTCCCCATTTTTATTGATAGAGTAACCTCGCAGATCTCCACCAATCGTTCCATCGGCTACACTTGAACCCGATACTACAGGAATATCAATAGAGACAATACCATCATAGCCACTTCCCAAGTCAATTGCTACTGGTGTTCCATTGTTATCGATAGTTGTTAGGCTTGAAGAAACAAGCGCACCACTCTCATCAAAAGCAACCTGACCTGTCTGTGTATCATATGTTGTCTGTCCATCTAGTGATTTTACAGTTGCAACAACGTCCCACTGTGTTCCAGGAGGTGTTTGCACAGCAGAACGAGTAAATGTCAACTTTAACTCATTGCGTTCATTTTGCCTATCAATAACACTCGCACCTACCGTAATGACTTCATATCCTTCTTTTCCAACGCCAAGATTAGCTATAAATTTCGCTTCTGTTGTAGGTTCAGGTGGATATGTAAGTGTTTTTGGAAAACGGAGTTTCTCTTGAGCATTAATATCACCAAGTGGAACTTCTGCAAGAGTTTGGGTTAGGATATTGTCTGCACTGATATTACCGCCCATTGTTCCAAGAACATAGTAACCATCATTTGTGACCAGATCATCATTTGCATCAAAAGTAAAATCACCTGCTCGTGTATAAAGCGGTGCTCCATCTTGCTGAATACCAAACCAGCCATCTCCCATAATAGCCAAATCTGTACTTCTGTCTGAAAGTGTTAAAGAACCTTGATCTAGAGACATAGAAGTCGTTTGCATCTGTACACCGACTCCCACACTGTTACTCTGAAAAAGATTACTTGATGCACTTGCCAAACTATCTTCAAAAAGTGCTGAGTATTCAGCATTGTAAGCACGAAAGCCCGGTGTAGAGATATTTGCAAGATTGTCTGAGACGACATCAATACCGTTAGAGTATACCTTTAAACCTGATATACCCGTATAAAAAGCTTGTGTCATCATAGCAAAACTCCTTAATAAATCTCTGTAATATTCTCTAAAGGAACATAAGAGGAACCAAGTTTCAAAAGTGTTGTTCCACTGTCAAAACGAACTGATTCAATAGGGTATGTACCTACTCTTGTTGTTTGTGCAACATTATTCGCATCGGTATATGATGCGCTTGCGTAGTATATACCACCTTCTACTTTCGCATCTGTATTGTCTGTTCCATCCCACGTGAATTGGTAAACGCCAGATGGATTTGTACCTACTTCAATAGTTTTGATAATATTTCCATTGACATCAGTAATCTCAACATTTCCTTGTGTTACATCAGAAGGAAAAAACATCTCAAATGTTGAGCTGCTACCCTCATCAATCGATATAGCATTACTTCCAAGATCAGCTGTTTTTCCAATGGCTGAAATTGTTGAAAAGTCATTAGACGCAGACAACGAAGCCGCTAAATCTTCTAGAGCCTGGTTTGTTTTATCTGTCGCTTCTAAAGATGCAAGCTGTGAAGTTTGCGTCAAGATCTGTTCTGTATCTGTTGGTTCAGTTGGGTCTTGATATTGCAACTCAACTAAAAGCAGTGTCATAAAATCATCATTACTTAAACTTGTTTTATCTGCTACAACATCTGCTGAAGTTGCATAATCACCATACACGGCTTGGTCTAATCCTACTGCATTAATTGCCATAATTTATCCTTTATGCGTAGTGTGGAACTACAATTTCTAAAGAGCTTAAAACTTCTTCATTTGTCTCTTCATTTTCAAAATAGTTGTACTCATTTTGAGCATGTTCTCTATTTTGTTGTTGCTGCTGTGATGCAGCCTGATCTTGCCCTTGGGAGTTATTACTAAAGTTTAAGGAAGCATTATTTATTCCATTGTTTTGTAACTGCATTTTCAAATCATTTGCATTCATGGCCAAAGTATTGATGGCAGCGTTGTTTGAAGAGAGATTGACATGAATATTTTTTCCACGTTGGACCACAGTTACCTCTATCTCGCCAAGTTGCTGCGGATTTAACTGTACTTTTACTCTTGTAAATGGAGCTTTATAATTTTCTATCGCCTGTTTAACATCAGATGAGAGATACTTTATCATCTGCTTTGCTTCATTAAGCTTGAGCTCAAAACTGTCTGCTTTAGCAACATTCAACCCATCAACTTTTGAAGCAGCTTTCTCATCATCATTTACTGTTTCTGGTTTTAAAAGTGCCTCTAAAGATTTTTGCACTTCACTTTTAGCACTAGGGGCAATGACTTTGGCACTGTTGCGTGAAAAATCACTCGTTAAAACAGATCCCTCTTTTTTTGCAACTTTTTCACCCTGTAATAGCTGTTTGAGTGTATCATCTGCACGTTTTTTTGGTGTTTGCACCTCAGTTGGATTACTGTTTACTGCTTTGGCATGGACAATCTGTTCTGTAGAGATTGTTGTACGCTTTTGTACTTTAAACAGTAGTGGTGAGTTCACATCTTTTAAGGCATTTTTTTGCTCTGACTTTAACTGCTCCTCTGTTCTTGCATTATCATTCTCTGCATTTATTCTGTTTTGCGCAGTTTTTTTACTGTTTTTTGCTTTTATATCAATTGCAACATCAGCATCTATATTATGACTCTCTTGTTTACTCGAACGTGTCTCTTTTTTAATTGTATCTAAATCAACTACTTCATTATCTGTATCAAGCATTGCAGACGTACTGTTTTTCACTGATGAACGTACTTCATCCAGAGTAATTTTTGATACATCAATACCCAGTTTTTTTGCAACTTGAGCCAAACCCTTTAATGTTTTTGGCAGCATATCAATCTCTGCTCGTTTAAAGCCTTCCAAAGAGAGAATTTGATCTTTGAGATATGCTTTTGCATCTTTTATCAGCTGTTTGAGATCTTGCGATGAGAGCGATGATTTTACCTCAGGATTTATTTCCAAAAGTTCTAAATCTTCAATATTACTGCCTTTTTCTAAAAGTGAAAGCAGAACATCACCTTTGGAACCTTTGAGTGGCAGTTTGTCTTCTTCGTCATTCAGAGATAAAACAAGTGCTCCATTTTGTACAAGTTCATCACTCTCTTTAATACCTTTCAAAAGAGCAGAAAAAGAGAGACTCCCCTCACTTTTCTCACCTTTTGGCTCAACAATGATTCCTGTTGCAGAAGCGGATGTTTCTTGCGTGAGATCAAATGCTATCATGCTCTGCTCCTTTAAAGTTTTTCCAAAATAATTAGCAGTTTTTATAAAGAAATAGCATAAATCGTTCCATTTCATAAATAATTCGTCTATAATACCGATATGTTGTTTATGAAAAAAGTACTCTTCTTACTCTTGCCATCACTACTGTTTTGTGAAAAGATTTATGAAACAAAACTCTCAGTGGAGAATCGTGCAGCTATGGAAAATGAGAAGATAAAATGTCGATGGGTATGTGATAAGAAGATATACAAAGAGCAGAAGATAGCTGAGGCTATCTCTTTTTATAAGAAATCAAAATATTATAAGTTTGATACGAAAAAATTTTAAGTTTTAATAGTCTCGCGTAAATCTGTCCAGACAATGCAGGTCTCTTTTGAAAAATGTACTTACACTGTCCTGCATTCCTTCCATTAACTCTTTTGGTGTCTCTCCGTCAGCAGGGTAAGAGAGTAAAAAGGCATTAAGGTATTTTGCAAAGAACTCGTCAAACATCTTCTTCACTATCTCTGCACCATATTTGTCTGTATATGGCAGTACAAAAAAATAATCTCCCTCTAAATTAACAATAGAATCTGATGTACGGAGCGTTGACTCCAGAGAGGTTTTGATTATCTCTTCATCAATTCCAGAGAAATCACAATACAAGAGAGTAAAACTTTCAGCCCGATTTTCATCAAGTCTGTCTGAAATACCTATATTTAAATGCAGAAGCTGCTCAAAGTTGTCAAAAGAAAAATGAATACCTGCCATAAATCAACCTTTTAAAAATTGCATTGATATCAGTATAACAAAAATCTATAAAATTATATAAACTTTCCCACACCAAACAAAGCAGTGCTAAGAAAGCTGTAACTTTTTAGAGGTGCCCTTAAGCCATTATACTACGAATCATAATTGCATAATGCAATACAAACAGATTAACAAAAAAGATAAAGAGTGATGATCCACGTGAGAGAAGATTTTGTAATTTGGTCCGCTTTTTGTTATTTGTCCGATACGCAACATAAAAGTGAAGAACTGTTGCAATTATCAAAGAGAACACTAACCAGAGTTTCATCTTTAAGAGCTCCGTGACTCTGCTTGTATCATTGTTCCAAAGCAGATCCCACAAGCCATCACTCTGAATCATCAAAGTACCACTTACTAACAAAATAAAAAGTGAGACAAGCTCAAAATACCCAAAGATTGGTCCCACATGAGGATAAACCTCACGCTGTTTTTGTTTATCTGTCAGCGTAACACCCAAAACAAACATAAATATCGAGCCTCCTATCCAAGCAATTGCTGCCAGGAGGTGAAAATGTATCAAATAACTCATTTTTTTGCTTTCATCTTAATCATTAAAACCTACTAATTCGCCACGTTTTAATTTGCCTATCTTATCTCGGTATTTTCGAATATAAAAGGCTTTTTCCTCAAAAGAGATGTTTGTAGCAAAATTTATTTTTTTCAGCTCTCGCTCATAATATTTCATCAAAAAAGTAATCAGTTCCGCATTAAGAGCATCCTCATCTTTAAGAGCAGTTATTGCCTCATCTATTAAAATCTCCATTAACTCCGGTGCATCTTTTTTCCCAGCAAGTGCCAAAGAGAACTCTCTTGCATGAAACTGCAGTAGTGAAGGGTCGATAACATCTAAGATATGATCGATAAACTGAGGATGTTCCAACACAGTTTTAATGAGGGAGAGCTCCCACATATCTCTGTGTCTGTTGTTTTGCACTAAAGGTGCATTTTGCATATCTCTTTGATTTGTATTGAGCCGAATAAGCGATGGTGAAACACCCAATCCACCAAGACGTGAAGCAAGGTAAGTTTTATACTCCTCTTGTAAAATCGGGGAGAGTGTTTTTAAATATGCCACACCCTCTTGCATACAGGCTTCTTTTGCTTTGGGATCACGCAGATTAAACAAAGAGAGTATCTCATCAATAACAAACTCAATAAAAGGCTTGGCATTTCGGAACATATTGCTCAGCTCTTCAACTCGTCCCTCTTTTACCATATCAGCAGGGTCAAGTCCACCATCAAAAACAACTACTCCACCGTTAAAACCAGAAGCAGAAAGTAGTTTCGAAGCTTTGAGTGCAGCAGCACGTCCTGCCTTATCTCCATCATAAGCCATAATAACACGAGGCGTGCCTTTGCGAAGCAGTGGCAGGTGCTCTTGCGTGAGAGCAGTCCCAAGAGTTGCAACTGCATTGTCAAAACCGGCCTGATGCAGCATAATCACATCAAGATATCCCTCTGTAATGATAATCTCCTGCCTTTTATAAAGTGCTTGTTTTGCCAAGTTATATGCATACAAAAGTCGTGACTTATTAAAAAGAGGCGTCTCGGGAGAATTGACATACTTGGCCTGATGCCCTGTTATCGTACGTCCACCAAAACCGACAACCGTACCATTTGCAGAGTAAATTGGAAAAGTAATACGTTCGATAAAACGAGCATAGGTTTGATTGCGTGAGGGTTCATATCCAACTACACCTACATCAATTGCTTCTTTTATAGGAAATTGCTGAGCTTTTATGAAGTTAAGTGTCTCATGAGAAGCCGGCGCGTAGCCTATACCAAACTTCTCTATACTACTCTCATAAATCCCACGCTCACGCAAATAACTCATCGCAGTCTGGTTACGTGAGAGCAGAGACTGGTACCATTCATTGAGTTTTTCTATAACTTTTGTACGTGGTTTGTTATGTTTGTTATCAGTATATGTCAGTGTGAAGTTATAGGTAGCTGCAAGTTTTTCAAGTGCTTCAGGGTAGTTAAGTTTCTCATACTCCATCACAAACTTAACAGCATCACCACCCGCTCCACATCCAAAACAGTGAAATATCTGCTTTTGCGGACTGACTACAAAAGAGGGGGACTTTTCATCATGAAAAGGGCAAGGAGCCTTAAAGTTTCCACCTGCTTTTTTCAACTCAATATAAGAGCCAACAACATCAACAATATCAAGTCGTGCCTTGAGGGCTTCTATGGAGTCTTGTGAAATCATAAGTAGGATTATAAGATAATGGTTGTTAAAAAACGGTTATCTTTTTAAAATATTATGCAAATTGAGCCTCAGCAGACTTCCACGGCCTAGTTCACTCTCTAAGGCAATAGTAATCCCCAACTCATCACACAGTTTTTTTACGATATGCAGACCTATACCAATGCCACGCTCCTGCTCTTTATAAAAACGTTCAAAGACCCTTTTTGGATTTTTAATCCCTTTTCCTGTATCTTTAATTATCAATTGTTCATTCTCAAAGCGAATGTATACTTTTCCATCTTGTATGTTATATTTGCCAGCATTTGAGAGAAGATTGTCAACTATGCGACTCAGCGCATCTCTATTTGTCTCAACACGAATCTGTGGTACTTCACTCATAAATTTCACATCTTTATAGTTGAACTCAAGCAGTTCTACCCTCTCTTGTATAAACTCACTCAAATCAAAAGACTCTTTCTGACTTTCATGAGCATGGAGATAGGCTCGTAGATTTGACTGTAGGTTTAAGATATTTTGTACAGCATTTTGTACTCTTTTTATCTTGGTATTTTCTCCCAACTCTTCTACCAACATTGAGGTATTGAGACGCAGAGTGGAGAGTGGTGTATTAAAATCATGCAAGATATCTTTTATAAACTCTTCTGTGAGATGCAGCGCATTTCGAAGTGGAGAGAGTGTGTAAACAGAAAACACAAAAGAGAGCAACGCAATAACAGCAAGCACTAATAAGAACTCCACAACAAAACTTTTACGCAAGTTTGCAACTTGTTTATCATATGCACTCTTTTGCAAGTAAATTTTCAAATAATTTTTTTGGGAACCAGGCAGTGTAAAGTAGGAGCTGAGTTCGTTGTTCTTTTTATAGAGCTTATAGAGTTCTTGACTTTTTTTTGGAACAAAATCTATACCGAACTCTGTACAGCGCAGATCAAAAGAGCAGATTCGCATCTTGGAAAATATCTGTTCATCCAGGGTTTGGAGCTCTTTTTGGTAGTTGATAACAAAGAGTGCGCCCACAAGCAATGATTGCGAGATGAAAAAGAGTAAAAAACTCTTAAGAAGAGACTCTTTCTCAACTTTTTTCAAGAATATACCCCACACCCCGAACATTTTTTATCGGTAAATTTGTTATATGTTTGAACTTGTTGAGTGCAACTCGAAGTGCCGTATCAGAAGGATGTACCAGACAATCCATCAAAATGGACTTATCTAAAACATTCCCGATGTTATTCATAAAAATCTCACACAGGCACTCTTGTACTTCTCCAAGCGAAACAATTTTTCCATCAATGAAGAGCTCTTTTTTATCCGGTTTATAACGAAGATTTTTATACTCTATATCTTTGTTTGTTTGAGAGAGTTTTGCCTTTACACGGATAAGAAGCTCTTCTGGGAAAAAAGGTTTTTTTATGTAGTCATCAGCACCGACTTCAAAACCTTTTGCAATGGTGTTTAAATCTATCAAAGCACTGATAAAGATTGTAGGCGTTGTATCATTAGCCTCACGTAGGCTTTCTAAAAGCTCTATTCCTGAGAGATTAGGAACATTAATGTCAAAAACATACAGATCATACTTGTTATCATAAGAGGCATCCATGGCATCATTTCCGGTATGAACCATATCAACACCATAACCATTTGACACTAAAAGTTCTTGTAGTGTCTCTGCCAACTCATAATCATCTTCAAGTAGAAGTATCTGTTTTTGCATTGCTAACTCTTAGAAATAATAACCAAGCTTTATAGAAGCTGCATGATCACTTGCACTGTCACTTAGTCCATAGGCATAAAAAAAAGTTAAGAACCAGTTTTTATCTATACTTCTGTACCCATAAAGAGAAACTGTATCTACATCTTCTACATTTTTATAGATACTGTCTGCACTATTGTAAGATGCACTCATATAGAGTTTGTCTGTAAAGTAATATCCTGCACCTATACTTAAAGCGTCTGTATTTTGATAACTATAATTGACAGTTGTTCCATTAACTATGGTAGTTGTGTCATCATCATTTATCATTGTATGAATATAGCCACCGAAAATATTAACCCTTCCAAGCGTATAACTCACATTAAGGGAACCTGTATAATCTGTATTATTGTTATTGAGTCCCGTATCATAAGTGGGCAGTATTGCACCAATACCTACGCGTACTAACAAATCTTTATTTGGCTTAATATTATAAGCAACTCCGACAAAAGAGTCATTCATTCCATTTTCACTATATCCATCTCCATCTGTTTTATAGTATGAAGTAGAAGCCTGCAGAGAAAAGTTTTCATAATAATAATCAACCTGCAAAGAACTTGACATAGTATCAGTTTGATTTAAAGAGGTAAAGTTTGAACCTGAATAGTTAGCTCCAACTATAATATCGAAATGGTGTTTGTTTGATTTTGGAATAAGAACTTTTTTTGTACATCCATTGATGTCTACTAAGTCTGTTAAAGGGGTATTTGGACATTTGTCCACTGCATCAGCCACACCATCCATATCGGCATCCGAATACGCGAAAAGTGTTGTTGAAAGCGCTGTTATCATTGTCAAAAGTATAGTTTTTTTCATATGTTCTCCTAGAAATAGCCATCATCATATTTGATGGCTATTATTGTAGCACTATTTATTATCTATTTGGGAAATTCATAGGGCTAGTTGCTCCGCCACTAACAGCCGCTCCACCATTCATAAATTGGTTACCTGCTCTGTTTTGATTCATATTTTGCATTTGCATCATTTGCTCATTTGTTTGCATTTGCATCTCTTGAACATGTTCTTGCGTTCTTGTTTGCATACGTGTACGTGTTTGTGTCATAGCTTGTGTAGCCTCTTCACTTTGTGCAGTTGCATCCTGTGCTCTTGTTTGTGTTCTCGTTTGCATTCTTGTTTGAAGCTGCTCAATTGCAGCTGCACGGTCTGCTTCATTCATAGTTGCAAGTCTTTGTTTAAACTGATTCATCAGTCTTACACGCTCTTGTGCAGGAGCTGCTTGAATCTCAGCGATTTGTGTATCAACACTTACAGTTGGTTCTGTAGTTGTTGTAGTCTCAACTGAAGCAGTAGTATCTTCTGCCATACCTAAACTCATTGTTCCGATTAATGCTAATGAAAGTGCAATGTTAGAAAGTTTCATTTTCTATCCTTTTAAATTAAGATTTTATTTCAAACCCTTGTTTGATGTTGGTATTGTCACATAAAAAAGTTAGCGGAATGTTAGTACTTTAAAAAGAAGCATCTCTTTTTTCTTTTGCTTTAAGTCTCTTCAGGGTTATATTACAATCATGTGGATTCTTTTTACAATATTTTTTCTTCATTTCTCTGCTAGAACCACCAGAAACATCATTCAAAACAAAAACAAATGAGAGCAAATAAAATATAGAGAGCCCACCGATCAGAGCCGTGATAAAGTATATATTGAAAAATTTATTCCTTTTAGCCATAACAAACTCCTTGTATAAAAGATTTTATGACTTTTTAGCTTTCTTTTTCTCACTGCTTTTATGCTAATTTTATTTATTAAAGTATTTCGCTACAATCTCGTGATCCTCTTCTTTCCCCTTTTTATAAAAATTAGAACCACAAGTAAAAGTAGCGAAGTATAAGTACCTTACTAACCCTTTTTCTTGTCATAAAATAGCAGATAGGTTGATGGTAATATCAAAAGTGTCAAGAGTGTTGAGCTGATGATTCCACCTGTAATGACCACTGATAAAGGGTACTGTATCTCACTTCCTACACCTGTTGCATAGAGCAGAGGCAGTATTCCAAAAAGTGTGGTAAAGGCTGTCATCAGCACTGGACGCAGTCGCAAGAGTGTTGCATCTTTTAGGACTGTTTTTAAATCCACATCAGGAAATTTTGTACGCATCTCATCAATAAAGCTCACCAGCACGATTCCATTGAGTATCGCAATGGCAAAAATTGCCAAGAAACCGACAATTGCCGAAACAGAGAGATAGATGCCACTTACAAGCAAAGCAAGTATACCTCCTATAAAACCAAAAGGGACATTGAGCAGAATAATCAATGCTTTTTTGAGTGAATTAAATGCAGTATAGAGCAGCAAGATCACCAGAGCTATCGTTATCGGGATGATAATCATCAAAGTACGAGTTGCTTCTTGCATATTTTTAAAGTCTCCCGCCCAACCTATATAATAGCCGGTAGGTGTGCTGACACGCTTTTGAATAATCTTGTCGGCTTCTTGGACAAAAGAGGCGATATCTCTTCCTTCAACATCCATAGAGACAACCATATAACGGCTGAGATTCTCTCGTTTTATAAACGATGCACCCTGGACTATGCTGATAGTACAGAGATCTTTGAGTCGGACAATATTACCGTTCTTTGAACGCAGTGTTACATTTTTAATAGCTTCGATATCATCTTTGGCATCTACTACCTTTACTACAATTGGGAATCGTTTAATACCTTCAATTTTCTGTGTGACACCCTCTTCTCCAATTCCGTTACGAATGATCTGCATCACCTCAGCGACACTCACACCATAACGTGCCAATGCCAGATAATCAGGTACTATCTTTATCTGTGTCTGGCCGAGTTGAGATTCCACTTCCATACGCTCTAGTCCGGCAATACCCTTTAGTGCGGTTTGAATCTCATTTGCAATTCGAGAGAGCTCTTTTTGATTCTCTCCATAAATTTTTACAGCAAGCTCTGCTTTGACACCCTCTAAAAGCTCTTCTATACGCATTGCAATCGGTTGTGTTGGAATGAATTGCACAAAGGTAAAATGGTGCTCCAAGTCTTCACTCATTCGCTGTATGAGCTCTGGCAGATCTTTTATATTAGGGTTGAGTGTAAGCAGTACTTCCATATAGTTTGCCTGTGCAGTTTCGCCTTTTTCACTTCGCCCTATCATTGAGAGAACAGAAGTGACATCATCTGGATAGTTTTGTAAAATATACTCTTCAATCTCTTTGGCAGTAGTTACTGACTGCGTGAGCGCAGTTCCAGGAATGGCAATAACCCTATACATGATGGACTCTTCATTGAGTGAAGGCATAAACTCTCGTCCTTGCTGCGTGAGGATGTAAGCCAGTACTACAAACACGATACTAACAACAGCCAGAATCTTTTTGGCATTATCAAGTGCAAAAAATAACAGTGGAGTGTAGACTCTTTTGATAGCTCGCATAACACTGTTTTGGGCTGATTTTGTCGGTTTGAGTAGTAACAGTACCAAGACAGGGACTAAAACAAGTGCTACAAATAAAGAACCTAACATGACAAAAACAATGTTGAGTGCCATCGGTGTGTAGAGCTTTCCTGCAAGCCCATCAAGTGAAAGCAAGGGAATAAAAACAGCAGCGATAATAAGTATCGCAAAAGTAACCGGCTTAGCAACCTCACGTGCAGCTTCACTCACCACTTGGAGTTTTGGTAGTTCTGGATGGTCATGCAATTTTCGAAAACTGTTCTCGACAATCACAATGGTACCATCGACTATCATTCCAACAGCAATGGCCAGACCACTCAGACTCATCAAGTTTGCTGAGAGATGATAATAGTCCATCAGTAAAAAAGCGATAAGAAGCGAAAGCGGTAGCGAGAGAATAACGATAAACGCACTTCTCAGCTCAAAGAGAAATAAAAAGAGCACAATAGCAACCAACACAACACCACTGAGCAGTGCCGATATCATTGTACTGACTGCTTTATGTGTTATCTCTGTTCTATCATAAAGCGTTACGACTTCCACTCCTTCTGGCAATGCGGCATTAACTGTTTGTATCTTTGCTTTGATATTTGCAACAACCTTGGCAGCATTGGTAGCACTGCGCTGGAGCACCATTCCCATAACAGCCTCTTTACCATCTATGCTCACTGCACCAAAACGTGGTGCAACTCCAGGCATAACTGACGCAACATCACCAATAGTAATGGCTTGTCCCTGGCTTGGTTTGATAACTGTATTTCTAATATCATCAAGTGTTTTATACAGACCTGCTCCACGGATGAGATACTGCTCACGATTAAATTCCAGATACTGTCCGCCTGCAGCTTGGTTGGAGTTTTGCAAAGCCCCTATAATGTCATTATAGGTGATACCAAAATCCTGCAGTTTTTTTGTATCTATCAAAACATTGTACTGCTTCTCATAACCTCCCCAACCTATGACCTCTTCAACACCACTGACACTTTTAAAAAGCGGAGCAACGATATACTCCTGCATCTCTTTAAGTTCAGCAAGAGAGAATTTGTTTGTTCTGTCTTTTACCTGATACCAAAAGACCTGTCCGAGTCCTGTAGTATTTGGTCCCAATACAGGTTTTCCCCACCCTTTTGGAATATCTACACTGCCAAGCCGCTCAGAGACAAGTTGACGCAGAAAATAGATATCCATATCGTCTTCAAAAAAGACCGAAACATAGGAGAGCCCAAAGATAGAGTTAGACATAATGAGCTTCACCCCTGCCATGCCTGAGAGAGCTGATTCTATTGGATAGGTAATGAGCTTTTCTATATCTTCAGCAGAATTACCCGGACTCTCCGTATAGATAACAACCTGTTTGGGAGTGATATCGGGAAAAGCATCGATGGGTATCTGTGTGTATGCTCTATAACCAAATGCAGTGATAACAATAAAAAGTACAAGAACTAAGATCCTGTATTTGAGCGAAAGCTCTATGAGTTTGTCTAACATAACATCCCCCCCCCTAATGCCCATGCTCGCCAAGAGAGGATTTTAGCAGGAGTGATTTTGTATAATAACTTTTATCACTCACATACTCCTCTCCCTCACGCAGACCCAAAACACCGACATAATTTTCATCACTTGCTATAATTTGCACAACTTTTAGGCTGTAAGGTACTTCATGATGTTCTTCATCTTCACCATGTTCATCCTCTTTGGAAGGGACAAAAACAACCCATTCATTTTGAAAAAATGAGAGCGCTGATTTTTTGACTGCTACAAAAGAGTCTGCTTGAGCAAAGTAGAGTGTAGCTTTGAGATAAACACCTAAGAAAAGTCTCTGGGTAGGCTCATCAACACTTGAGAGAACAATTACTCTCTGTGTTGTTGCATCTACCTTTGGCATTATCTGCGTTATATGTGATGTCAGTTTTTTCCCAGCATAATCAACAACTATTTTATCTCCAGCTTGTACTTTTGTAGCATATTCCAAAGGAAGATAGGACTTAATATAATAGGCCTGGTTTTTAACGATACTCACAACTGCTTCATCTGTTGAGACAGAAGAGTGCAGAGGTTTGAGCAGTGCTGCAACACGACCATCACTGTGTGCATACAAAATAAAGTTCGATGTTGCTTTATGCAGTTTTTGTGTATCAATTCCCAAGGTTTCAAGTTGTGACTGCAAAGTTGTAAGTTGTGCAGCGATATTGCTCTTTTTAATCAATTCAGCATTCAGCTGTGCCATTGAGCTCATCCCTTTTTCATAAAGCTTTTTAACGGACTCATAATTTTTTTCAGCTGATGCATACTGTTTTTTAAGTGCAATGTACTCTGCGCTCATCCGAGAGAGTTCAATAGACTCAATTAAAGCAATTTTGTCCCCTTTTTTCACATCTTCTGCCGGCTTGACAAAGTACTTCTCAAGATGTCCGCTGACAAGGGAGGTGATGGATTGCTGTGCGTTGGAGAGCTGGATTACTTTGGCATTGAGTGCGAGTGATTTTTTAAAGCTGTGCAGTGTTGCTTTTTGCGTTGGAAGGACTGCCTCATTTGCAAAGAGTACAGCACCAAATGTTAGTAAAACTGTTAGTATCTTATTTTTCATTATATGCTCCTGCATTATAGTTGTAATTGACTATGTTTGTATCTATTTGACTCTGCAATAAAATCGCTTTTTCTTTCGTCTCTATCATCTGAGATTTAAGGTTTTGCAGTTCAATAAGTTTGATATTTGCTATTTTGTACCCATCTTCATACATCGCAAGCATCTCTTTTTGCGCATTGTAAAGCTCTGTTGTTCTGCTTTTAAGTTTCTGAAGTTGTTGTAACTCTTGTTCCATTCGTTTTAGGGCAATAAAGAGCAGTCGTTTTTGGTTTTGTAAAAGGAGGCTGTTTTGTTTTGCTTGAACTCTTGCAAGCGCTTTTTCCTCTTTTTTTGTATTGAAAACAGCTAAGGGAATATCTAAACCAAGTCGTGTGATTTTTTGATCCGGCTCTTTTTCATACTCCATATAGAGATTCACCCACTCTATTTTATTGCCTTGCAGTTTTGCATCTGCCAATGCTTTTTGCTTCTGCGCTTCTTGGTAAGAGAGTTCGGCAGAGTTCTGAAATGAATCAGTTCGCAAAAGTTTAAACTCATACCTACTCTCCAAACTTGGCTCTTCTTCCACACCACTGAGTGCTAGCAGGTCATAATAGGCAGTAACTCTTTGCAGTGCTTTTTGTGCATAGCTATTATCTGCACGTTTTGTATCAAGTTTTGCCAAGAGATATTTTACCTTTGCACTACTGCCTGCTTGGTAGCGCTCTTTTGCAATTGACTCGATCTTTTTTGCAATACCCAGCTCCTCACGTGAGAGCTCTTCTAAGGCAACTGCTTGCTTATAGTCAATATAAAGCAAAGAGAGTCTTTGGATAAAACGTGCACGTTGCAGTGTGAAAAACTCTCTACTCTCTTGTTTCGTAGCAGAAGCTAACATCTCTCTGTCATCACCAACACCCCAAAGGCGCAAAGGTTGTGCTAGGGCTACTCTATAGCCGCCATCACTGCTTAACCCATCAGCTTCAAACCTTGAAGCCTCTAAAGAGAGTATCGGATTTTTATATCGTTGCAGCAGGCTAGCCTCTTCTTGTGCACGCTCAATCGTTAGTCTATTTGCTTGCAGGTAGGGTGATTGTTTTAGTGCTGTTTCTAAAAAATCTTCAAAAGTTTGTGCCTGCAGGCTTATAATCAGTAATAGGGTTATCCATAATTTTTTCATTTATTTCCTTTTTTTGCATACGAAATGCTTTATGCTGTTCATTTTTTACAGAACTATAGGTTGAGAAAATTATGAATTGATAGGTGGTTTTAAGAAGTTATCGTATGAGCTGTACTCATAGATTTTATTACGAGATAGAGGTTTTTGAGAAAAATTTTGATAGCAAAGCTCTATCTGTAACTCCGGAATGATGAATGAAATATGAAAGAAGTGATCTATATGACAGATATCTCCCTCTGAGAACTCCTCTGTTTGGTCACTCATATCATGAACATACTCACTTACTTGACATGCATGTGTATCAAGCGCTTCTATAACAAAAGCGTGTAGAACTGAAAAGCTCATAGAAAACAGCAGTAAAAGTATAAGGAGTTTTTTCTTCATGATTTATTATACCCTAGCTAGAGCAACAACTCCCGTCGCTACACTCTTTCTTTGTAAAAAAAGAGGCTTTGATGACATAATAGAGAATAAAACCCCATAACACTACGGTTGAAGACCACGCAAAGACTCCTGCTTCTTCATCCATATGAACAAGCTCTTTTACATCAACTCCTGCAAAAAGCCCGTCAAGCCCCAATCCAAAAAGAATGGAACCAACGATGATAGTCCCAAGATAGATAATCAGCGTACGAGAGCCTAACATCTTTTTAACAACCCCAATCGTTACTGTATTGGTCGCAGGTCCCGCACTTAAAAAGACAAAAGCAGCTCCCGGGCTCACCCCTGCAAGCATTAGTCCTGCTGCAATAGGAAGTGATGCCGTTGCACAGACATACATTGGCACTGCAATCATAATCACAATGATATACGAAAGCCAGCTGTAGGCAAGTAAAACATCACTCAAGTTCTCAGGAATGACAACAGTAATGAGCGCACCAAACATAAGTCCTAGCAAAAGAGGTGAAGCAATATCTTCTAAAAGCGTACCAAAGGCATAGATAAGTGCTGATTTTATCTTGGACTCTTTTTGTTCACTTTCACAAGAGCTCAAACAACAACTTTCACTCTCACAACTCGAGGCCTTTTCTTCCTCCTGCGTGAGATCTTGCACATTTTGTCCATAAAAATTTGCCAAAACTCCGGCAATAATAGAGATGATCATAGAGGTTACAACTCTGTAAAGTGTAAAAATCCAGCCAAAGATACCATAAGTTGCCAAGATGGAGTCTACTCCTGTAATAGGTGTAGAGATAAGAAAAGAGAGCGTTGCTCCATTGCTTGCCCCACTCTTTTTCATCCCTGCCGCTAAAGGAATCACACCACACGAACAGACCGGCAGAGGAATTCCAAAGAGTGTTGCTTTTATAACCGACCACAGAGAATCTTTCCCCAGATGATTTTTTACAATACTCTGGGGCACAAAAACATGGAGTATTCCGGCAAACAGAAGTCCAAACAAAATATAGGGTGCCATGGCATTGCTTAAATCAAACAGCGCTGTTAAAAAATTTGTGATTACATCCATGCTCTCTCTTTTCTATGCTATAATTCATATAACATAATTGTTATATAATAAAACTTCGAAAGAGATTAGATGGAAGAGTTAGTTCAAATAGGTAAAATAGTCTCGGATATCAATAGAGTAAAAATTTTAGGTCTGATGCACAGAGAGACAGAGCTCTGTGTCTGTGAGATATGCGATACACTCAAACTCTCACAGCCTTTGGTTTCACGTCATCTCAAGCAGATGCGTGAGGCTGGTATTGTCAAAACCAAACAGAGCGGGAAGTGGATGCTCTACTCCCTGCGTGAGAGCAGAATAATAAACTGCTTTTTAGATACAATTCAAGATGAAATTAAAACTTTACCAACAATTATTACATGTACCAAGGAGTAGCAGATGAGCTTAGAGAAATTCTCTTTTTATAAAAAACTAGAACCCCAAGCCATTGAATTTTTACAGCAACATTTAGAAGCTATCAAAGTGCCAAAAGACACCCTTTTATTTGCAGAGGGAGATGTTTGTGATTCGATTTTATTCTTAACATCGGGTGAGGTACAACTACTACAGGAGAAAGGACAAAAAGAACTCTACAGGCTCTATCCAGGTGATCAGTGCATCGTCAATACTGCTTCAATGCTCAGCCAGACACCGGCAATAGCAAGTGCAGTAACACAAACAGAAATAGAAGGGTATATCTTGGATATGTACAGTGTCAAAACCCTTGCACAAAACTCAGAACCTTATCTCTCCTACCTTTTTGAGATCTACTCGCTTAATGTAACAGGACTTGCAAACCTTAATTTTTCAGCACTTCATGATCTTGATGGCAAAATTATCGGACTTATTAGAAGTACAAAAGACAAAAGTATAAAAAATGATGTGAGTGCACTTGCAACGTCATTCAATGTATCAAAAGAGAGTGTTGAGATGATTTTAAAAAGTCTCCAAAACGATGAAATAATCACTATAGACGCAGATGAAATCAAACTCTTGTAATCTAGAAAATTTTTCATTTTATGAAAAGCTTGATACAGATATTTTAAACTTTTTAGATGCATGTCTAAAGCCTGTAAATCTAAAAAAAGGAGCAACACTCTTTTTTCAGGGTGATATTTGTGACTCTATTTTGTTTTTAACCCAGGGAGAAGTCCGTCTCTATATCTCATCAGAATCTGCCGATGAAATCACACTCTATCACTTAAAACCGGCAGAACAGTGTATTGTCAATACTGCTTCAGCACTGAGCCAAACAGAAGCCATTGCTTCTGCTGTTGCAGTCACAGACATACAAGGCTATATACTGCCGACAAAACATGTAAAAAAACTTGCGCAGCTAAGCAGTGCCTATCAGGACTATCTTTTCTCTATCTATACATTGAGAATGGAAAGTCTTGCTCGGCTTGTTAATGACATTAAGTTTAAAACACTTGATGAAAGAATTATGGATTGGCTCAACAGTAAACATACAAAAGAGATACAAACAACCCACGAAACCATCGCAAATGAACTTGGCAGCTCACGTGAAGTTATCTCGAAGGTTTTAAAAAGTCTTGAAAAGAGCGGAATCATTAAACTCTCTCGTGGTTCTATAATGCTTCTGTAACCTATGTTACAGACATGTTAATCGCTTTTAGCCTACAATACACCTGTAAATCAAATTAAAGGATACCGACATGTGTATTAATGTAGGAAAAGCTGATAGAATTATAAGAACAATCATAGGTGTAGGCTTAGTTGCCTATGGGGTCATGACACAAAGTTATATAGTTGCAGGTATAGGGATTATTCCAATTGCGACTGCTACTATTGGATTTTGCCCATTTTATCCTTTTTTCAAATTGAATACAGGGTGTAAGAAAGATTAAGGAATTTTAATGTGCCTGCTCATAACAGTTGTCATTCTACTTGCAGGATATAATTTCTACGACCATGGCCTGCTCACACAGGCCTATATGAGTTTTGGCTTTGCGCTTATCCCTTTTAGTTTCTTTGTTTATCGTCTTATCAAAAATCGTAAATGTATCTTTGGAAACAGTAAAGATTGCAATAAAAAAGATATTTAGCTATACTTCCATTCTAAATTTAAACAGAAAGTGGGTGATGTGATATGCCAGGTATTGTACTACGCCAAGATGATAATTTTGATGCAGCTTACAGACGTTTCAAGAAGCAGACTGACCGTAACTTAATCGTTACAGAAGCTCGTGCTCGCCGTTTCCACGAAACTGAAACTGAAAAGCGTAAGAAATTCAAAATTGCATCTCGTAAGAAAATGCTTAAACGTCTTTATATGATGAGACGTTACGAATCACGCCTGTAAACGAAAAGCCTTCGGGCTTTCGTTTTCTCTCTTGACACTTCAATCTTCAAAAAACATTTCAACATTACAACTATACTCTCAATAGGGGTACAATTAATAAAGAAAATCTAAAACTCTATACCAAGACCGATAAGGAGCTGATAGTCGTTCTTTTTCGGTATAACACCACTCACATCAGACTGTGGAGCATGTACATAGTCCCAAATTCCTGTTATATCAATATCAAGCCAACTTAAAAGTTTATTTTCAAACTTCAAAATCATATGGTGTTTGTAAATACCTGATTCTTTATTTGAGAGTGTTAGTTTGTAGTTATAGGTAAAGTCGGTAATGGATGTGAGCTGCTGCTCATATTTTGTACTGATTTCCAGTGCCGGAGAGTAATTTTCACTTTTTTTACCATCCTCGACCGTATAAAAGCGTGTATAGACAACAGCAGGACCACCTGAAAAATTCCAAAAGATATCTTTTGTGTCCACGACTGTATATCCAAGCCCCATACCTACTGTGATTTGCTCTCTGATATTTTTATATTTATCTGTGTAAAATTCACTAAAAACAGGTGTCCAGAAAAAATAACGTGTTATATATCTGTCATATTTCTCATTGACACGATGATCATTTGCTATCTCTTCATTATCTTTAAAAGAGATACGACCAAGATAATCAAGAGAGAGGCTAGAGACGGCTGTACGACGTTTTAAGTTTGCCTGTGCTGCATAATCAAACTGATCAGTATTACCGCTTCGTAGGTCAAAATTAAGTGTAATTTTTCCTGACCAGTAGTTTTTTTCCAGCTCGGCATCAGGAGCAAAAGAGACGATATCAGATTTTTTAAACTCATACTTCTCTTCCCCTTGAATGATGGTAACCTTATCTCCATTAAGACGTAATATACCTGTAATAGAGGCAAGGTTCTCTACGTTTACACTGATAAGTTGATAGCTTTTAATCATTATAATATCATCAAAGTCAAAGGTATGAAGCCCTATCTCATCACTGTCAAACTCTAGTTTATCATCATAAAGTGCTTTTATCTTACCGCAAAACCATTCACCTGATTTCGTTCGTATCCAGTCTCTCTTTATAGGTGTTGGAGAGAGCTCTTCCCATCGAACTTTTCTATGGAGTTTTTTCTGCTGTTCTTTTTTATCTATCTTTTTTGCAATTTGTCTGACCTCATCTTCTGAAAGACCCGAAGTGTCTTCTATCTCTATCAGCTCATTAGAATTTACAACAGTGGTGTTGGTATCCTCTGTTGTCTCAGCTGCCAAAAGAACAACATTTAAAAGTAATAAAGAGAAGAACAGTCGTAACAAGCTATAACTTCCCATACATTTCGTTATGAAAATTGAGTGCATATCTGTCACTCATACTTGCGATATAATCTGCAACAACACGATGCTTTGGACGAATATCTAACTGTTTATAATAAAAAGAAGGGAGCATCTTTTCTTCTTCCATCAGACCTTTATAGAGACCTTTTACAGCCTGTTTACCGGCATACATACGTCTAACAATATTTTTATGCTGGTACATTTTATGAAAGAGTAGTTTTTTGAGCTTTTTGATTTGTGTCTCTAAGGCCTTGTCAAAACCAATGGGCATCTCCTCTTTATCATCCACTCGCTCTTTGGAGTAGTCCAAAAGTGAATAAACGAGATGATTGATAAGGTGTGAACTAAAACGATAACGAAACATCTCATCATTTGCATCTGTTACACCTTCAGCTTCAACTTTTTGCAGTATCTCTACAGCCAACTCACTCTCACGCAGATCTTCAAATGTTATAAGTCCGGAGTGCACACCATCATCTATATCATGACTCATATAAGCTATCTCATCAGCACGGTCAACCACCATCGCTTCATATGTAGGATGTTTCTGTAAGTCAAACTGTTTGTCGATATTCTGAGGTAAAAATGCTTTTTTATAAGGATAAGAGTGCTTTAGAATGCCTTCTAGAGTGGCAAAAGTAAGATTTAAGCCGTCAAAACCGCTATAACGTTTTTCCAGTTTTGTTACAACACGAAAACTTTGAAAATTATGCTCAAACCCATTGCTATAACCATCAGCTTTGAGACACTCATCTAATGTATCACCACCAACATGCCCAAAAGGTGTATGTCCCAAGTCATGTGCCAAAGCAATTGCTTCTGCTAAAGATTCATTGAGCCCAAGCTGGTTGGTAATGGAGCGAGCGATTTGAGAAACCTCTATAGAGTGCGTAAGACGTGTTCTAAAGAAATCACCCTCATGGTTTAAAAAGACCTGTGTCTTATACTCCAGTTTTCGAAAACTTCCTGAGTGAATAATTCTGTCACGATCCCTTGCATAAGGGTTTCTAAAGTCATTGTCTATTTTATAAAAACGCTCGTATGGCTGCATTATGCTTTTTTAATAAATTCAGTTTTTATGAAGATTTTTGTTCCGTTAACACGACCTTCGACATGTGTCGGGTCATTTGGTGCTAAAGCGATACGCGTTACAGTGGTACCACGTTTTGCAGTAAAACCTGCACCCTTAACCTCTAAATCTTTGAGTATTACAATAGAATCACCTGCGTGAAGTTCAACACCGTTTGCATCTTTATAGACAAGTTTGTTAGCATCAGCATGAATTGCCTGCTCAGCAAGTTTCAACTCATCTTCTTCGAGATACATCATATCAAGCATATCTTGACGACCGAGCTTGTTCCATAAGATATAAGCCATTACCTTAACAGCAGGAACTTCCGACCACATTGCATCATTTAAACAGTTAAAATGTGTCTCATCAAGATCACCGCTCTCAATTTGAGCTTTACAGTTTGTACATACATAAACACTTTGATCTTCACTTCCATCACTTACCGGTAACTCCATTAAAGTTACATCTTCACTACTGCCACAAAGTTCACAAACTTCACTTCTTGCCATCTATTTCTCCTTTAATTTTTTCAACAATTTAAGGGAACCTCTTCCCTCTATCATAACGCCAAAGGAAGTAATTCCTTTGACTACGTTAACACTAGGTTCTCCTCGGCGGAGTGCCCTCACACCCTGGTGCTCTAAATTTTTTTGAATTATACTACTTTTCTCTACTGAATTCTATATCTTTATCAGATACTTTTTTCTCTTCAATTACTTTATTAAACGCTTTGTCTGCCTCTTCTTCATTGTAGTCTCTACACTCTTGCGGTATCTTCGGTGCAGTTGGGTCTGAAGCAATCTGGTCACACATGGTTGCATTTACTTCTATCTGTGAACAAGCACTAAAGGCAAAAAACGTAGCAAAAGCTAATAAAATTTTTATCATTATTTATCCTATTTCTGTTTAATAATCAAATCAAGATATTTTTTTGGAGTAACTTTCATCATCTCTTGAGCAAGCCAGCGAATCTGAAAATATGCTGCTCCACTCTCACGCAGATTAAAATAGTTTTTAAGACTTCTCAAGTTAAAAGTAACCACCATATCTACTTTGACATTATCTGTAATGATATGCTTGAACGCATCACCAACATTACGTTTTTTCTTTCCAGCCTGCAGTGCCTCGTAGAGCTCTTGTGGTCTACCATTAAACTCTTCTAAAAGAGGCAAGGAGCTTTTTGCAACTGCACTAGCATAAAAATCATCTACTTTTTGTTTTTGAAAAAGAAGTTTGTCATACATCGCTCCAATTTCCAAGCGGTTATAATCCCTGTCTGCTGTAACAAACATATCATACGACTCTACAATATCAATAAAGAACTCTCTATCTCCACCATGTTGTGCAGCAACAAAGGCATTGATAATCCCACTCATTGTATAACGGGTTGAACGAACAGAGATAGCTTGAATACGATGACGGGCATGCTCTTGAAGCACTCCACGTGAGGTACCACGAACTAAGTAAGAGAGGTTTGCATGTTCAAGTATGGAGTGATGAAAATAGGTCCATGCCAGATCTTCTAAAAGAGCAGAGTCCTCTATCTCATTGAGCATATCACACATACTTGCATCAGGCAGTTTATGCTCTAACTCTTTTATAACACCATTTTCACTGTTAGAAAAACTGTCATAACAGGTACGTGCTGCGGTCTCTGCTACACCGATTCCTGTATCTTGTAGTAAAACAACCTGTGGCCGGCTGTATTTTATACCGTACATCTCTTCCATCTCTATGCCCTCTTCTTAAGTGTTACTCTATTTTACTATAATGAAGCTTTATTTTACAACACCATCAAGAACCGGTACAAAATCACAATCTTCAAGCTCTTCTTCTATGATTCTCTCACCCTCTTTTAAAAAGCGAGTAATTACCTGCTTGCCATCTTTCTCTATCGGTGCTACAAGGATACCACCATCAGCCAACTGCTCAAAGAGTTTAGGAGGGATTGATTTGGCTGTTGCAGAAAAAAGAATCCTGTCATAAGGCGCATACTGAATCCACCCTTTTTGTCCGTCATCCGTGCGGGTATGAACATTGTTGATACCAAGCTGGCGAAAACGCTTTTTTGCTTCTAGTATTAGCGGCTCGATTCTCTCAATCGTAAACACACCACGAAAAAGATGGGAAAGTACTGCTGCCTGATACCCACTACCACAGCCTATCTCTAAAACTCTGTCTGCTCCACGAGGAAAAAGATACTCTGTCATCTTTGCTACTGTCAAAGGAGAGCTTATATATTGATCTGCTCCGATTGGCAATGCATCAAGTTTGTAAGCCTGATGACGAAACCCCATCGGTACAAACGCCTCTCTATCTGTCTTTGCTATCGCCTCTTTTATCTCTGGAGAGAGTGGAAACTGTGCATTACACTCCTCCGCCAAACGTGCCGTCTTTGTCGCTTTTAATCTATCCAAATTACTCTGTTCCTGTAGCCGTGTTTCATTTTATGATAGGGATTATACCATAGTGAAGGTGAAAAGCTTAATGCTCATCATTCCTCTTTTTCATAAATATAGTTATAGACTCCAAAAAAACTCAATAATAACAGATAAGAGACTCCAGTTAAGTGACAACGAATACAGAAGTATCAAAGAACTTATAATATTCATGTAAAAGTTTTGTTACTTATCTGTAAAGTATGATTTTCATCTAATTTGATAAAGGCTTCATCATCGCAAGTGCAAACCCACTTTTACACAGCTAAAAAAGTGATAAAAACATATTAACCAATTTAGTGTATTTAAAGTTATTTTAGATACTATTCGCGATTAAAAACAATAACAAGGATTAAATTGAAACAAAATACAATAAAAAAGATGTTCTTACTTCTTGCAACAACATCACTACTACAAGCTGAAATAACAGCCTCACTGGAAGAGAGAGTTTCAAAACTTGAACAAAACTCAGCGATTTGGGAGCATCTCAAACTTGGTGCCGATTATCGTTTTTCTTATGACAATATACGTTATAAAATGGCTAACGGAGATACAAAAAAGAATGATTCTCTACTAACAAACAGATTATGGCTCATTATGGATTACAAACCGGATACACATGTCCATTTTTATACAAAACTTGCATTTAACAAAGTATTTGGACAGTCAAATGTGTCAGAGAGTATAGCTTTTGATCAGTTTGACTGGTATGGTGCAACGACAAATACAGATAATCAGCTGCGTGTAAAAGAGGCTTATATTGATTATCAAGGATTTAATACTTTTGGTAGTGATATTCCATGGAATTTTGGAGTTGGAAGAAGACCTACATCATACAACAAACTAGCAAGCTTACGTGATGATGAGGCGGCTAGCTCTCCTTTGGGACATATTGTTGCAGCTGAGTTTGACGGAGGACATCTAAAGTTTGATTTCTCCCACATCACTTCTATTCCAGGCCTGGCTGTGAAATTTGCACTTGGTCGTGGTATGAGCAGTATCTCTTCATCAAAATCATCGCCTACACCTCTTGCAAAAAGCGGAGAAAATATCAATATGTATGGATTTAATTTCATTCCATACTCTACTAAAAAGCTTCATTTAGAGCTTCAGATTTTAAAAGCAACAAATCTTGTAGATATTACAAATGCCGGCTTTGACAATGTAGGAAACTACAATCCAAATAATTACGACCCAACACTGCAAGTTGTCGGAGATATGAACATGGCGAGTGCAATGGCAATGTATACGATGGAGTCTTGGAACAAAACAACACTGTTTGCTTCATATGCCTACACACAAACTGATCCAAATGCAAACAGCACAATGCTTGGCAGTCAGGATAAAAAAAGTGGTCAAGGATACTGGGTAGGCGTCCAAACTGCTTCACCTCTGTCTGAAAATGGAAAATGGGGTCTTGAGTTTAATCATGGAAGCAAATACTTCAGACCTTTTACTTATGGAGAAGACACTGCAGTCGGTTCTAAACTTGCAACACGCGGAAATGCATATGAGGCCTACTTTACAGAATATATCCAAAAAGGCCTAAGTGTTCAACTTCGTTATACTTATCTTGATTACAAGTACAGTGGAAGTAACGGCTTTTTCGGTTCACAAACAGGAACACCGATGGATATAGAAACCATCAAATCACAACTAGGATCAAGTGACCTAGCAACAAATGTTGCTGAAAGCGCACAAGACATCCGTCTCTATCTTCGCTACAGATTCTAGCTGCTTGCCTGCTTTTAGCAGGCATACCATAAAAATTACTCTATTCCAACATCCATATAGCGCCGCATCAAACGAATCTCTTTTTGACTATAAGGTAGACATAAACAATCTTTTTCTTCGTTACGCACTGCCTCACCCTGCGGGCTAATAATACCACTCATAGCTGTACACTCTTCATTTAAACTGTCACTTGCTACCACATAACACTGATTTGTAAGAGCTAAAGCTTGTGTGAAGATTTTAAAATGCTCACGCCGCAGTACTCCCCACCAAGAAGGAACGGCAATCACATCTGCTCCTTCACTCTTACACCACAGCTCTTTAAAACGAAGCTCAAAACAGATAAAAACTGCTATTTTGATACCATCAACTTCTACTATTTTAAAATCTTCAACACTTCCCTCTTGCATATACTTATGCTCATCACCAAAACGAAAGAGCTTGGCTTTTGCACGCTCATACACTAGCTCACCATTGTGAAAAACTTTTGCGAAGTTAAAAACCTCATCATTACGTCGTTCTAAAATTGTCAAAATAATTATTTTATTGTATGAAGCCTTTTTTATTGCTTCTATTGCGTGAGGAGCAAAGTCTAAAACAGCTTCAAAATTATCATAGTCATACGCCGTTAAACAAACTTCAGGAGCAACTATAAGAGAGTTTTCCTCTGCTTTATTTACAAGAAAAAGAAGTGTCTGAAGATTCTGTTCATAATCAGAAGTTGTTTCAAAAAGGAGTGAGCAGAGTGTATGCCCAGCTCTATTTTTAAAAGTCATCATCAAAAGAGAGAGAACCTTTTGAGTAGTTTGTTACTGTACCTTCAAAGAAGTTTGTCTTTTGATCATTGAATTTTGCGAAGTCATCAACCCATTTGATTGGATTGGAAACATTATACAACTTCTCAAATCCTACGGAAGTAAGTCTATCATCGGCTAAGTATTTGATATACTGTTCAACTATCTCATCGGTAAGACCTAAAATTTGTCCCTGTGTGATGTATTTACCCCACTGACTCTCAAGATCTACCGCTTTTTCAAACATCTTAATAACATCTGCTCTGAGTTGATCTGTAAAGAGGTCCGGACGCTCTTTTCTCAGGGTATTGATAAGATTTTGGAAAAGAACAAGGTGTGTTACCTCATCACGCTGAATAAAACGAATCATCTGTGCAGAACCAAGCATCTTTCCTGCACGTGCAAGTGTATAGATATATGTAAAGCCGCTGTAGAAGTAGATTCCTTCTAAAATCTGGTTAGCAAAACATGCTTTTAAAAAGTTCTCATCTGTCGGATTTTCAGCAAGTTCTTGATAGACTGCAGCAATAGCATCATTTTTGTGTTTAAGCATCATATCTCTACGCCACAAATCATAAATCTCTGCAGAGTTTGTAGAGATACTGTCAACCATAACAGCATATGATTGTGAGTGAAGTGCCTCTTCAAAAGATTGACGTACCAAGATAAGATTTATCTCCGGAGACGTGACATATGGATTGACATTGTCAATCAGGTTGTTAGTCTGAAGTGAATCCATAAAAATAAGTTGTGAAAGTGCTTTATCATAAGCAGTTTTTTCAGCTTCCGTGAGGTTTTTGTAGTCATTGACATCACGTGTCATATCAACCTCTTTTGGAAACCATGTATTGTTAAGCATCATCTCCCAAAGGTTGTATGCCCATTGATACTTGATGTTGTTAAGCTCAAAAATTCCTGTTGGATTACCACCAAAAACCTTCCTGTCATTGACATTTTCAGTTGAATCTGGATTATATATCTGTTTTCTGTTCATTGTGGCTCCATTTTGATTATAATTATTGCATGATTATAGCCATCTCTATATAAAACTTTGATAAGATTACTCTATGAAATTTCAACCATCTTTTGGACTCAAAAACAGACATATTCAAACTATTTATGCGTCCCTTTTTCGAAAGCTCCCTAAACTCGATATTACAACAGAAACCTTTACTCTTAGTGATGGTGATTTCATCGAAGCCTATTGGTATAAAATAACAAATCACACTAACACAACCCCAATTGTTATTCTCTTTCACGGACTTGCAGGCTCTTTTGAATCACCTTATATCCAAGGAGCTATGCAGGCACTTGATAAAGCTGGATTTTCTTCTGTTTTAATGCACTTTCGAGGATGCTCCGGCAGAGACAATCTCAAAGCCCGTTCCTATCATAGTGGAGATACTGGGGATGCATTGGAGTTTATCAATACTGTAAAAAAACGCTATCCTCAAGCCAAGCTTTTTGGAATCGGTTATTCTCTTGGAGCAAATATGCTGCTAAAACTTCTGGGAGAAACAAAAGAAAATGCTCCTTTTAATGCAGCTGTTGCCATATCAGCACCTATGCTTTTGGATGTTTGTGCAAATAAGATGAAGCAGGGTTTTTCAAAGTTTTATCAGAACATTCTCTTAAAAGATCTGCGTTTGGCACTGGATAAAAAATATGACAAGCACGATATGCAAAAACTATTAGGCCTTAAACGAGAAGATATAAAAAAGCTACAGGATTTCTGGCTCTTTGATGCAGCCTATACTGCAAAAATCAATAGCTTTGCATCAGCGCAGGATTACTACACCAAAAGCTCTTCAAAACAGTACCTTAAAAAAATCAAGATACCAACGCTCATCATTCATGCAAAAGATGACCCTTTTATGACACAAGAGGTCATTCCAAAGCAAAAAGATGTATCAAATACTATTATCTTGGAGATTTTAGAGCATGGTGGCCATGTCGGTTTTATTTCAGGCTCACTTTTCAAACCAAAATATTGGCTTGATAAAAGAGTGGTTACATTTTTTAATGCTCAACTTGCTCTTTCATTTTCTCAGGATCAAAACGTTCAATTCCCTTTCGCTCATTAAATCCCTCTGCTTCTTCATCAATAGAATTAACAACCTCATTTTTAAACTCTGTTGCAGTATGTCCTGTAGTATGTGAATAAACAATATAGATTCCAATGACAACTGTAATAAGAAGCAAACCTGTACTGTTATGCTGAAAAAACATATATGCCAAGCCTATAAGCAGTACCAACACTCCATAATATAACATTCCATCCATCATATACCTCTGTTATAAGTTTATGTCAAACAGTTTTGACATAGAAAATTATTATAATCATAGCATAAATCAGTCTTTAATTTTTGAGAGAGGGAAGAGAACGATACCCAAAAGGGTATCAGAAATTATTTTGCTTTACGAGAATGACGTTTACGCTCAGTCTCAGTAAGGAATTTTTTACGGATACGGATATTTTCAGGAGTTACTTCAAGAAGTTCATCATCTTCGATCCACTCTAAAGCACGCTCTAAAGACATCTCACGTGGTGGAACAAGTTTAATAGCCTCATCAGCTCCACTTGAACGTACGTTTGACTGTGCTTTTCCTTTGATAGGATTAACAACGAGGTCATTACTACGTGAGTGCTCACCAATAATCATACCTTCATATACTTTTGTCTGAACACCGATGAAAAGTACACCTCTATCCTGAATACCAAAGAGAGAGAATGCTAAAGTCTCACCGTCAGTCATAGAGATAAGTGCTCCATAAGAGCGTGACTCAACAGAACCAGTAAATGGTCTAAACTCTAAGAAAGAGTGGTTCATTACACCTTCACCTTTTGTATCTGTCAAGAACTGTCCACGGAAACCGATCAGTGCACGAGCAGGAATCTCAAACTCGATTCTCTGGAAACCCTGTCCCATTGGAAGCATAGATTTCATCTCAGCCTTACGTTTACCAAGACGCTCAATAACTGTACCGCTTAAATCTTCAGGCACATCGATTACAAGATGCTCAAACGGCTCACATTTTACACCTTCAATCTCTTTAACGATAACTTCTGGTCTTGAAATTGAGAATTCATAACCTTCACGACGCATATTCTCAGCAAGAACAGTGATCTGAAGCTCACCACGTCCACTAACTTTGAATTTACCCTCACCGATAGTCTCCAACTTCATCGCAACATTTGTACGCATTTCAGCTTCAAGTCTGTCTTTGAGTTTGTTTGATGTTACGTGTTTCCCTTCTTGACCAGCAAGTGGAGAGTCATTTACAGCAAAAACAACTGTTAAAGTCGGCTCTTCAATGTGCATAGGATCAAGTGCTACAGGGTTCTCAGGGTCTGCAATAGTATCACCAACGTCTACTGTTTCCATACCGGCAAATGCTACGATATCACCAGCTTCTGCTTCATCAATTTCCATACGGTTAAGACCATGGAAACCGATAAGTTTAGAGATTTTACCCTTCACCATCTCACCGTCAGATTTTGCAAGCATTACATTGTCGCCTTTTCTAACAGTACCGTTAAAGATACGGCTGATTCCGATTTTTCCTACGTAGTTGTCGTAGTCAAGTGTGAAAACCTGTGCTTGAAGTGGATTGCCTGCATCACCTTCTGGCTCTGGAACTTCATTGATGATAGTCTCGAAGATACATTGAAAATCTCCACCCTCTTCATCCATATCTAACTTTGCAATACCATCACGTGCTGCTGCATAGATAACCGGGAAGTCTTGCTGCTCATCCGTTGCACCCATATCTGCAAAAAGGTCAAACATCTCGTCAACTACACGATCAGGCTCAGCTGAAGGTTTATCAATTTTATTGATAACAACGATAGGCTTTTTACCAAGTGCCAACATCTTCTTAACAACGAACTTAGTTTGAGGCATAACACCCTCATAGGCATCAACAAGTACTAAAACACCATCAACCATTTTAAGTACACGCTCAACCTCTCCACCAAAATCAGCGTGACCCGGAGTGTCGATAATGTTAATTTTGTAATCTTTGTAACGAATAGCTGTATTTTTAGAAAGAATCGTAATTCCACGCTCTTTTTCTAAATCATTACTATCCATAGCTCTTTCGTCATGGTGCTCATGTGAACCAAAAGTACCAGACTGTTCTAGTAGTCCATCAACCAGTGTAGTTTTACCGTGGTCAACGTGTGCGATAACCGCAATGTTTCTAATCTTTTGCATTAGGGGTTTCCTTCTTGGGAAAATTTTTCGCGATTATACCCAAATAAATGTTATATCCTCGTAAAATAAGTGATATACTTATAGAGTAAGTTCTCATTGTTTCCATGTACTAGCACCTAAAAAGAGCTATTTATACTATAAAAAGTGATAAAATGTTTGAATATCCAAATAAATTAAATATTATCTTTGATAAATTAAATCAATACCATATAAGAGCAATTATTGTCGGTGGATATGTAAGAGACTACTTTTTAGGGATAGAATCCAAAGATATAGACATAGAACTTTATAATGTAGACTCTTTGGAAAAAGTAGAGAAAATATTGCGTGAATTCGGCAAAGTGAACAGTGTCGGAAAGAGCTTCGGTGTTGTCAAACTTCTTTACGGGAATTTGGATCTGGACTTTTCACTCCCGCGAAGTGACAGTAAAACCGCAGCTGGGCACAAAGGTTTTGAAGTAGCTATTTATACCGATCTTGATTTCAAGTCAGCTGCCAAACGAAGAGATTTTACAATGAATGCTATCGGCTATGATGTCATAGCTAATGAGATTCTTGACCCTTACAACGGCATCATCGATCTAAACAACAGGCTCTTAAGAGCTGTTGACCTACAAAAGTTTCCAGAGGACCCCTTGCGGGTTTTACGAGCTGTTACCTTTGCTACCCGGTTTAATTTGAAAGTTGAAGAAGAACTCTTTTTACTCTCAAAAAAGATGATAGAAGCAGGTATTTTAAAAGAACTTCCAAAAGAGCGGATTTTTGAGGAGATAAAAAAACTGCTTTTAAAATCAAAACAACCTTCCAAAGGTATCAAACTCTTAAAAGAGCTCTCCGGATTTAGATTTTTTGATGAACTACAAAGTCTGCATAAGAGTGTATTAAAATTTATTTATTCCTCACTGGACAGAGCAGCATCTTTTTCTCTAGAAAGTGAAAAAGAAAAACTGCTACTTATGCTGGCACTACTGACATCACAATTTTCAAAAGAGAAGCAACGCTCTTTTTTACAAAAACTGACTAACGAAAAAGAGGTTTTACAAAGAGTAGAAAAACTAACAGATATCTCTTTTGACCTAAGTAAGCAGACAAACTACTCTGTATACAAGTTAGCAACACAAACAGAGATAGCTTTTTTTTCATACTATCTTTTAGCACTCTATCCAAAAGAACAGACAAACATAACAAAGCTCACGCAAAGAGCCAAACAGCTTGGTGTTTATCATAAAGCACTACCACCACTTATAGAAGGAAAAGATCTTATAGCACTGGGGCTAAAGCCTTCAAAAGAGTTTTCTAAAATATTGAATGAAGCGTATGAAAAACAGATGCGTGAGGAGTTTCACACAAAAGAAGAAGCAATGCAGTACTTAGATGGAAGTGGTATTCTCTCCTAAAACATCCATCTTATTTTTTAATGCTGCTTTTTCATTTATATTTGCAAGAGCAAGATTAACAGCATCGATCAGACGTGAGCCATATATCTCTTTATGCTCTCTGTCATACTCTGTGATGATATCTTTATAAACCTCAAGAAACTTCTGCATCAGATCAACGACAGTAAAGTTTATCTTCTTACTCTCTGCAATCGCTAAAATCAGATCAAAAGCTTTTTTCTTTTTTGTGTCCATATCATCACTTTTGAGATAGTATGTTTTTGTCTTCTTATCTTCCATAGTAAGTCTCTGCATAACCTCTATGAGTCCATCTTCAGAGACTTCGAAATCTTTGATCTTGTTTTTGATATAAGAGCGCATTTCAGTAAGATTCATTTTCGATATTTTCTCAACCAGTGCTGCATGAACCTCATCTTTTTGGGAATTATCTTCTTTTTTTCTTCCTAAAATATTGCCAAACATATCAAACTCCTTATTTTTTTACTATCTTGGAGCTATCTATCTCTATAACAGTGTGTACATTCCCGCGTGGGTTAAAATCAGCAGTTATCTTCATATATTTTGGCTTGAGTTTTTCTTCTAAAACACCATAAATCTCATTTGCTGTATTTTCATGAGAGATATGTCTGTCACGAAAAGAGTTGATATAGAGCTTGATAGCTTTGAGCTCTACTACCCATTTATCAGGAGTATATTCCAGATAAATAGTTGCATAATCAGGATACCCGCTTCGTGGACATAAACAAGAGAACTCCGGAAGTGTCATCTTTATGAGATACTCTCTTTCATGCTCATTTGGCCATATTTCCAAATCTTTTTCCACATTAAATTCACTTACAATTTTTTCACCATATTTCATCTATTTTCTCCTCTATTTTATCTCTTCTAGTTCACTCAGGTATCTACCTTGTATATAGTCTATATTCAGATCATTAACAAGTGCAAAAGTTGCTTCATCTTCAATATTTTTTATCCAGGTTTTTATCCCTTTTTCATATGCTATAAGATTAAAACCCTCAATTATACTACGATTTTTCTCTATCTTCTCTTGACGGGAATAATAGGTATCAAATCGAATCAGATCAATATCAAGCTCACGCAGATATAAAAAACTCGTGTGAATAGATGCAACTCTATCTATACAAAACGTAACCCCATACTCTTTGAGAGCATTTATGATAGAGTTGTATCTGCTAATATGTGAATAGTATTCCATCTCAAACAAAACAAATATTACTTCTCTTTTGTTCTCTTTTAAAAGCTCTTTCGCACGTGATAAGAACTTTTCATTTCTCAGTGATGTCGGTAGTATATTTATAGCAAAACGTTTCTCTTTACAGCCTTGCAGTACCATCTCTAAAACAGCCAAATCAAACTCTATACCAAGACCCAGTTTATTGATAACTTTCAAATAAGTTTTCGGATAAATAACTTTACCATTTTGAGATTTCAACTTTACAAAACACTCATTAAAAACAACGCTCTCATGCTCATAAACATCCTGTGACATTATGATTAGCTCTCTGTTATGTATGGCATTAATAATTGCTGATTCCAATTCATTCGGGCTTAACTCTTCAACATTATCCTTTTGTCTTGAACTTTTATTTTTTTCTACTGTTTCAAAAAGGTTTTCTATCAAATAATCAAGTTCATGTGAATAACTTGTATCTGTGATAGCACCTGAAATTTTAACCTCTATATCACCGACCTTAAATTCACTCGACTTTAGACACATCAACTCTAAAATAGTCGTATATTTTGTTTTGAGGCCATTTAAGCCCAGAACAAAATCACCTCCTTTGATATGCCCCATCGGAAAGTTTTCAATTCCTTCAATTTTTAAATATTTACCTATCCAAAGAACAACCTCACGCAGGACCTTATCTCCATTTTTTATTCCGTAAAGGTTATTAATATCATTTAAATTGTCGATCGAAATAAGAATAAGAGTATACTCTTTTTTCTCCTGAATCTCTTTTTGAATATACTCATAGAGATACTCACGTGTAAAGGTTTTTGTTACATCATCTGTAATTTTTACGCTAAAACCGTTATAGATAAGATAGAAGATAAAATAGATACTTATTAAGATAATTAAAACAGCTTCAACATAAAAAGAGCTGTGCAAATTCTGATAGTTTGTTATAAAAGTGTGTGAAATAAAGGCAATAATAAGTGCAAAGATAGGAAGACCGATACGCAGTGCAAGCCTAAAACGGTACTCCCTCTCTTTGGTTTGTGGTAACAGCATCTAAACGTCTAAATGTTTTACATCTTTTGCATGTGTCTCAATATAGTTACGGCGAGGCTCAACCTCATCACCCATAAAGAGTGTAAATGCATCGGAAGCTGCTTCAGCATCTTCTATATTAATCTGTAAAAGTACACGGTTTTCAGGGTTCATTGTAGTTTCCCAAAGTTGTTCAGGGTTCATTTCACCAAGACCTTTGTAGCGTTGGATATATGCACCTTTTTTCGCATACTCTTTGACATCTTCAAGAACTTCAATGAAGTCTTTATCAAAAGAAACATCCCACTCTTCAATCTTTTTATAGACAAAACTTGCTTCTGCAAAGTGTGGTGCAGCAAAAAGTTCATCATTGATAAGCAGCTCTTCCATACCACCCTCAGTCTGAACAAACAGATGAATTTCGTTTGTCTCTTCATTGATAGTATATGTCAAAATATTGTTATTGATAGAATCTAAAAATTTCTTAATTTCTTCAAACATTGATGAAGCGTCAAGTGAAATAATGTCAGGATTCTCCACAAAGTGACGAATCAGTTTCACAAGTGAATAACGACGCTCCAAAGCTTCAAGTGAAGCAGCATAGTGGTCAACCATTCTAAAGTAAGCCACAAGGTCATCATGTCCAATGCCATCAACTTCCAAAAATTCTACACCGTTATCGATAAGATAGTCATTCATCGCTCTGTCATCTTTAAAATAGATCTCTTTTTTCTTACCCTTTGCATAACGGTAAAGAGGTGGTTGCGCAAGATAAAGATATCCTTTTTCTACGATATCACGGAAATAACGGAAGAAGAATGTGAGCAGAAGCGTTTGAATGTGGCTTCCATCAACATCGGCATCGGTCATAATGATGATTTTATGATAACGGAGTTTCTCTTCGTTATACTCTTCACCGATTCCACAGCCCATAGCTGTAATCATATTCGTAATTTCATCAGATTTTAAAATCTTCTCAAGACGTGCTTTTTCAACATTTAAAATCTTACCTTTCAGTGGTAGAATTGCTTGAAAAACACGATCTCGTCCCATTTTTGCAGAACCGCCCGCAGAGTCCCCTTCCACTAGGTAAAGTTCACAGATGGAAGCATCTTTACTTTGACAATCTGCAAGTTTACCAGGAAGCGTTCCTACTGTCATATTATCTTTTCTACGTGTTAGTTCACGTGCTTTTTTTGCAGCCTCACGACCTCGTGCAGCCATCAAAGCTTTTGCAACGATTGCTTTTGCTTCAATAGGGTTCTCTTCAAAGTATTTTGAAAGGATTTCATAGGTCTGTTTTTGTACCAAAGGACGTACATAAGTATTTCCTAGTTTTCCTTTCGTCTGACCCTCAAACTGTGGCTCAGGTACACGTGCTGAAACGATGGCAATAAGACCCTCACGCACATCATCACCGGAAATTTTTATATCTTTTTCTTTAGCAGCACCATTTTTAGCATTATAGTTAGAGATAACACGTGTTAGCCCTGCTCTAAAACCAGCTTCATGCGTACCACCATTTGGAGTTCGAATATTGTTAACAAACGATGCAAGTTTCTCTTCATAAGAGTCATTGTACATCAATGCAATATCAAACTCGATATCTTCAACTTTTGCAGAGAAGCTGTAAACATTTGCAACAACCTGCTTTTTATTCATATCAGTTACATACTGAGCGATTCCACCTTCAAAATGGTAAATTTCTTTTGTCCCTGTACGTTCATCATTGAATTTTATAGTAATAAATGGATTTAGATATGCAAGTTCTTTAAAACGACGTGCTAGATACTCAAACTCAAAGGTTACTGTTTCAGTAAAGATGGAAGGATCAGGAAAAAACTCGATTGTTGTTCCTGTTTTTCTCGTATTTCCTGTAATTTCAAGTGGACCTTGGGGAATACCCATTTTAAAAGATTGCTGATGAATTTTACCACTGCGATAAATTGTCATATTCAAATCAGCTGAGAGAGCATTTACAACAGATACACCAACCCCATGCAGTCCACCGGAAACTTTATAAGTATCTTTGTCAAACTTACCACCGGCATGAAGAACTGTTAAAACAACAGTTGCTGCACTCATATTTTCAGTCGGGTGCATATCTGTCGGAATACCACGACCGTTATCACTGACTATACACGAACCCTCTTTTGTCAATGTTACTGTGATTGTATCACAATGACCTGCCATTGCTTCATCGATTGAGTTGTCAATAACTTCATACACCAGGTGATGAAGACCACGATGTCCAGTATCTCCAATATACATACCAGGACGTTTACGAACTGCTTCTAAACCTTTAAGGACTTTAATATTACTTGCGCCGTAATTTTGTTCCATCAATAGACTCCATTTATTGCCATAATGGCATAATTAGAGATATTCTATCTAAATTAATATAAAAAGAAGTTTTGATATGTAAAATTGCTTTAAAAAAGAGTTACCAACAGTTTAAATAACTATTGGCATAACGACTGTAATGAAGTTTTCATCACGAAGAATAAATGGAAGATTTCCTTCATTTAAACCTATGGTAAATTCCGAAGTATTAATAGAATTTAAAAAGTCTAGCAAGTATCTGGAGTTGATTGCTATTGAAAAAGTCTCACTAAAATTTGTAGGATAGTTTACTTCTGTTTTTGCTTCAATATTATCATCACTCAAACTCTCAAATGTGATTGTATCATTTAAAAACGAGATTTTTACATCTGTTGAAATCGTTGTGATCTGCTTGAGTGCATCAATTATTATAGCTTTTGGAAGAAGCAGGTTATGTGCTATCTCTTTCGGAATGATACGTGAGTACTCTGGAAACTTACCATTGATGAGTTTTGTAAAGAATGTATATTGTTCAGAGTGGATTATAAGATTTGTCTCATCATAATAGAGTTCAATATTGTCAAAAAAGAGCTTTTGGATCTCAATGATAGCCTTTTTAGGAATGATAATAGAGAGTTCTTTGTCACTTTTGTTATTCACAGTTACAACAGCCAATCTTCTTGTATCTGTTGAAGCAAAATTAATAAGATCAGTTTTAATATCAATGAGTGCACCATTGAGTTCAAATTTAGGATTATTTGTGTCAATTGCCGGTGTGATTTTCTTGAGTGATTCTATAAGTGTATGCGATTCAATAGAGATACGTGCTTTATCTTCATAGCTAGGGAATTCAGGAAACTCATTGTAAGCAAATGTCGGTAGTTTGAAGTTTGAACTGCCTTGTGAGATATGAAGTGTGTCTTTAACAACTTCAAGATTGATATCCCCATCTTTTAAAATTCTGACAATATCAAGAAACTTTTTACCGTTAGCAGTAACAGTACCCTCTTCAATAGTTGAAATATTATCAGTAGACACACAAAATCCTATCTCATAATCAGTTGCTTTAACAGTTAGTTTTGAGTTACTAGCATTTAGATAGACATGAGAAGTAATTTGTGAAGTATCTTTTTTTTCTAAAAAAGGTCCTGCATGAATTAAGATATTTTCTATGACTGATTTAGCTATAGTAATCTTCATTTTTTAAATCCCTATTATATTTAATAATTTTAGTATGTAGTAGTAGGGGGGAGTGAATAGGTGAAAACTCTACTCAAACCCTTGATACAGCATACTTTTTGATGTGATGAAGCACTGAAGTAGCTTTCACATCTATTCACTTTTACAATTATATCTTTTTTTTTAAACTTTTTGCGACAAAACTTAAGAAGAAGCTGTTATTTTGTTTGTTAACTCTTCTATTTTTACTCTAAAGTCCTCATCATCTTTGATGAGATCATTGATTTTTTTGATGGTATGACTGATGGCAGTATGATCTTTCATACCAAAGTATTGTGCAAGTTGTGGCATAGTGTTTTGTGTCAGCTCACGGCAGATATAGATAGAGATGCGGCGTGCATAGACTATATTTTTACTACGCCCTTTGGAACGAATCTCACTTGGTTTGATATTTAAATCTTTTGCAACAACCTGTGTGATTTTATCCATTGTAAGATTTTCACGGTTTTCATTCATCTGATCTTTTAAGACATTTTTTGTAAATTCCAGATCGATATCAACATGCATCAGTTGTGAATAGGCATGGAGTTTTGATAAAATTCCCTCTATCTCACGTACATTACTCTCAATGACTGTTGCAATGTAATTAACGATATCTTCAGAGAGTTTTACTTTGTTTATCTCACATTTTTTCTTGATAATGGCAATTTTTGTCTCTAACTCCGGTGGTTGAATGTCAGCTACAAGTCCCCACTCAAAACGGCTCTGCAGTCTTGCTTCAAGGCCACCTATCTTTTTAGGATGTTTGTCTGCTGTGAGTATTATCTGTTTTCCTGCACCTTTGAGTGCTTCAAAAGTGTGAAAAAACTCCTCTTGGATTCCCTCTTTGTTCGAGAGAAACTGAATATCATCGATAAGCAGTACATCACACTTACGGTACTTCTCCTGAAAACGCTCCATTGTTTTGTTACGAACATGACGGATAAAGTCATTTAGAAATTGTTCTACCGTTGTATAGATAACAACTTTACCTGCATTTTGGAGTACATTCCCTGCTGCTTGCATCAGGTGGGTTTTTCCAAGGCCGACACCACCATAGATAAAGACAGGATTGTAAACTTTTCCAGGATTTTCACTGGCACTCTTTACTGCTGCATAGGCAAACTGATTAGACCCACCTACCATAAAGTTGTCAAAAGAGTGTGAAGGGTTTAGAAGTGAAGAACTTTGTTTAACTTCTGTTACTTTTTTACTCTTTCTCTTTTCAACAGAATTTTTCAGTGTAATTTGAACTGTAACCTTTGAGCCGTTTTTCACTTCAAAAAGGTGTGCTATTTTATCTTTGTATTTATTTTTGATCCAGTTTACAACAAGCGCGTTTGGTGCATAAAAAATTGCCAAATCACCTGTAGATTTTTTACTGTCATATGTAAGATGTTTGATATAACGGTTATATTCTATCTCTGTTATCTCATCTTTGAGAGCTTCTAAAACTTCTTGACCTATATTCACATAAAAACCTTGTTTCTTCATTTATATGTGAATAATACTCTACAAATCCATAATTTTGGGTTAAAAAGATGTGAATAGTAGAGAATTCTCATAAGTGAATATCTTTGCTATAATGCGATTATGACAATTTTAGGAATAGATCCGGGAACAAGAAATCTCGGATATGCACTGATATCACTACAAAATGGAAAAATAGCTCTTATTGAGGCTGGACTCATTAAGATGAAAGCTGAAAATCTGCAGTTTCAAATACCGCAGATGGTAGAAGGAATAGAGATGCTTTTTTCAAAACATACAATAGATGAAGTGGCAATGGAAGATATCTTTTACGCACATAATCCGGCAACTACGATAAAACTAGCACAGTTTCGAGGAGCAATTATGCTAAAGCTGCTCCAAGAATTTGGGCAGTTTCATGAATATACTGCTTTGCAGGTGAAAAAAGCACTCACAGGCAAAGCAAAAGCACAAAAAGAGCAGGTTGCCTTTATGGTCAAGCGACTGTTAGGCATAAAAAAAGAGATAAAACCGTTTGATATTACAGATGCTATGGCTGTGGCCATTACACATTCACAAAGAGTGAAATTAAAAAAGTAGAGTGAAATTTTTAAGAGATGATTTTATCTAATTGTTTTAGAGGACAAGTCCTCCCATTTGGTATGAGCTTCCAAAACAATTAGATAAAATCATAAAAATATTAAGGAAAAAATCTATGACAAAATTTGACAACGTAACAGTAGTAAAAGAGGCAAACATCTATTATGATGGAAAAGTAACAAGCAGAACAGTAGAGTTTAGTGATGGGAGTGTGAAATCTTTAGGGATTATGCTTCCGGGTGAGTACACTTTTAACACAGCAGATAAAGAGATAATGGAGATGATGAGCGGTGAGCTTGAAATCAGACTCCCAGGAGAGGAGTGGAAAACACTTTCTACTCCTGAGACTTTTGAAGTACCTGCAAACAGCTCGTTTGATCTAAAGATTAAAACACCTACAGACTACTGCTGCTCTTACATTAAGTAGTCTGTTAGTTAGCGTATCTTGCAGCAAGTGATGCGAGAGCGTTAATATCCAGTGCACCGCTAACACGATCCACTTCACGTCCCTCTTTAAAGACGATAATAGTCGGAATAGAACGGATTCCAAAACGTGCTCCTAAATTTTGTTCGTTTTCTGTATTTACTTTGGCAAATCTTGCTTTGAGTGGAAACTGCTCTGCAGCACGTTCAAAATTAGGTGCCATCATCTGACATGGTCCACACCACGGAGCCCAAAAATCTACAATAACAGGAATGTCGCTGTTAGCGACAACTTCATCAAAACTTCTTTCATTTAATTCCATCGGTTTTGTATCCAATAGGGAATTTTTACATTTTCCACAGTTGGCTTTTTTGTAGGAATCTTTTTTCGGTACATTATTAACTGCCAAACAGTGGGGACATACAACTCTCATAATTTCTCCTTTTTCAATAAATAATTATGTTAAAAATCTAATAGTATTCTATATCTTTTTTGGTAATTTTATTGCTACTTTAGTTCCATTGTTCTCGGAGGTGATACTGATTTCTCCATGAAGATGTTCATAAATGATGACTTTACACATATAAAGACCAAGACCTGTTCCGTTTTTATTTTTTGTAGAGAAGTAAGGTTCAAATATTTTTTCTAAAATGCTTTCATCTATACCACCAGCATTATCTTCGATAATGATTGAGATATGATAAGTAAATTCTTGGATGGATACTTCTATTTTTTTATCTTCAATGTCACTGTTTTTAAATGCATCAATAGAGTTTTTTATAATATTGATAATAGATTGTAAAAGTTCATTTTTATAGGTTTTTATTGAGAGTTGTTTGTCAATATTGATTGTATATTCTATATTGTACTGATTCATCTCATCTTTGAGAAAAAAGATAGATTTGTTAAAAAGTTCACTCAGTTTCAGATCAGATTTTACTTTGTTTGGTTTGAAATAATCTCTAAAATCATTAATAGTGTCAGAGAGATATTTAACAGTATTTTCAATTTTTCCCAAAGAACTCTCCATGTTTGCTTCATCAAGGGTTTGCAACTCTTTTTTTATCTTTATGTTTGTAAGCAGTGTTGTTATGAGTGAAAGTGGTTGTCTCCATTGATGCGCTATCATACTTATCATCTCACCCATAGCAGCACTTCTTGAGTTTGCAAGTAGCTGTTTATGTTGCATCTCTGTGAGCTCTTTCTCACGCATAAGCTGTTCGTTCAGTTCTTTGATCTTTGCTACATGAGCATTAAGCAGTGCATTGATATTTGCCATATTTGTTTGGTCTGTTAGTATGAGAACAACGAGCTGGTTTTGAGCGTCAAAAGGGACAATACTGACATCTTGTTGCATATAGGAAAAAAAAGAGTTTTTAATCTGGTTTGTTTTAATAGGGATAAGATAGTGAGAGGTAGTAGCTGTATAAAATGTTGGTGTTTGCATTCGCAATGCTGTTTTGACTTTACGGAGTAGAGTTTTTTCTTTAATAGTATCAAAAAGCTCTGTTAGTTTTTTTCCAAGAGCATCTTTTTCTTTTATGTGTGTGTGAATTTCCATCCACTTGTTATAGTGGTGAATAACTAGGTCACTGTCTAAGATTATGATGCCATTGTCAATGGCTGAAACAATTTTTTTCTCTAAAGAAGTTGTTCTAAAATTGTGTTGAGCTTCGTTTTGAGCCATGAGATTGATTCATCTTTTGTAAGTATAAATATTTTACCATTAATTTTTTGATCTTCAAAATTAAGGTCTGTATCAATAACAATTACCTGTGAATAGAGTTGAAAGGTTACTACATCTTCTATCTCTTCAAGTGGAACTTTGAGGATATTTGGCAGTGAAAAACTTACTTCTGTCTCCATCTCCTGAGCAAGTTTTGTTGTGAGTGAGGATGTAAGTACGTTTGTTAGCTCCAAGATAGCATCATCAAGATCATCTCTACTCTCTAACTCTAAATGTTTTGCAAGGTTATTTGCGCTCTCTTCATTGATAAAAAAGGCGCTCTCCCCGTTAAATTCGCCACTAAAAGCTTGAGTTGAGAAAAAATAGCTTGAGTTTTTAAGTGCAGCAAATGTTTTAAAAAGCTCTTCTGTAGTCATTATTTTTATATTTGGAATGCTCAGTGATGCAAATGCTTCAAGCATATCAGCAACAACTGCTGTCGCACTGCCGTAAGCAATGTTCATTAACTCTTGAAGAACATCCTTTTCATCTTCTGTAAGTACTAGGTTATTCATTTTAGAGAGCTTCCAAAATTTCTTTCATTTTGACAGGATTGATAGGCTTTTCTATGTGTAGCATTGCACCAAGAGAGAGAACTTTCTCTTTTGCTTTTTCCTGAACATCAGCCGATACTACTATGATTTTTGTTTCTGGATTGATATCAAGAATTTTTGGTATTGTCTCATACCCATCCATTACAGGCATTGTCAGGTCTAAAAAAACAATATCTGCTTTTTCTTTGAGGAGAATTTTAAGTGCTTCAAGTCCATTGCATGCTTCAAAGATATATTGTTCATCAACATACTCACAAAGAGACTTTTTTAAAACCTTACGTGCCAGTTTTGAATCATCTGTAACAAGATATTTCATTCTATTTTTCTTTAAATGATTCTATGGTCTCTGCCATACCATAATCAGGGTGCTTTTTAGGGTCAAGTATAACCTGTGCTAAAACTTTTTTATCAAGGTTTATAACGATTGGAGCTAAAAAGTTGATCACTGATTTTTCTAAAGGTTTTTGAATGATTAAAATATTGTAAACACCTAGTTGAGAATCTTCATCAATCTCAAGTAGTTCTTTTACATCAAGAGGTATATCAATACTGTAATCTCTCAATAGAAAAGGATTGATCAAAGTGAAAGAGATATTTTCATTTTTACTATCTAACATTGTTGAAAAAAGAGGATCTATTTCATTGATTTCCACCTCTTTTGTATCTTGAAATCCTAAGATCTCACCTTTTACTTTGTAACTCATTGTTTTTCCTTTTAAAATGCACCTTCATTATACTTGATATTTTGACTTATGATGTAGAGTTGCGCATCTTTTAATGAAGAAATATTCTGATAACGCCCCAAAGCAAAAGCAAAATTGTTTCCTTCTTTTATAATGCTCACTCCATCATCTAGATCAATATAGGCAAGTTTACTCTCATCTATCAGTTTAGCATCATTGACACCACTAAAGAGTATGCTCAGTGTTAACCAATCATATGCACGTGCTTTGTCCTGTGCTGTAAGTGTTATTTCTATTTCTGTCGGTGATATAATTTTTAAAGAGTGTATTTCACTCTCTTTAAAATCGTCAAATCGTTCTAAAAATTTAGTTATTTCTGAATTATGAAGAGGTTTCATTCTATTGACAACCTACACACTCCATTGATCTGTCTTCAACATCATTTGCCATCTCCGGAGATTGACTTCTGAGATAGTAGGTAGATTTAAGACCGAGTTTCCATGCAAGCATATAGATTTCATTTAAATAGCGTCCACTTGCTTTATCAAGTGTGATAAAGATGTTGAGCGATTGTCCTTGGTCTATCCATTTTTGACGAATTGCTGCAGCTTTGATAAGTACAGTCTGGTTTAAATCATACGCAGGCGTATAGTAGCTCCATGTCTCAGGAGAGAGTTTAGGAACAACAACAGGGATAAGACCAGATAAGTTCTCTTCAAACCATTTACGTTTAAATACTGGCTCAATCGCCTGTGTCGTACCTGTAAGAATTGAGATAGACGAAGTTGGTGCAACGGCCATTAAATAACCGTTTCTCATACCCTGTTTTTTCACACGTGCGCGAAGTTCATCCCACTCATAGGTTGAAGCAAATAGACCACCACGGTCAACAAGATTGATAACATCTGCATTTGCATGGTCTTGAGGGAAGATTCCTCGACTCCACTTACTTCCTTCAAACTCAGGATAGCTACCTTTTTCAACTGCCAAATCAGAGGAAGCTTTGATAGCGTTATAACAAACAGACTCCATCACTTCATCTATCTTGTCAAAGTGCTCTTGGCTCCCCCATGAAATACCGGCTTCTGCTAACATTTGTGCTTCACCCATAACACCAAGTCCGATTGAACGGCTTCGCATGTTAGTACGTTTTACTTTCTCAACAGGGTAGAAGTTAAGATCAATCACATTGTCCAAACATCTAATAGCTGTTGGAACAATACGGTCGATATCCTCTTTTGTATTGATACGTGAGAGATTAATAGAAGCGAGATTACAAACAGCAGTAGCTCCGTCAATTTTCTCTTTCTCAACAACAAAGATTGGCATACCGCCAAGAGAATCAAGTGCAGTAACCTTTTTAGCCGGTTTTGTTATACCACTGTCAACAGTTACCATCTCATCTTCTTCATAGCTGATGCTATCACCGTTTTCAAAGATAAACTTGATACGATAATGGTTAGGCTCTGTGTTTTGGAAGATCTCTGTACAGAGGTTAGAACTGCGAATAACACCAAAGTGATCATTTGGGTTTGCACGGTTTGCATTATCTTTAAAACATAAGAATGGCGAACCTGTCTCAAAATAAGATGTAAGAATCTTTTTCCAAAGATCTTTTGCTTTGACACGCTCTTTTATAAGTGTCTCATCCTGTTCTAATTCCAAATAACGTTTGTTAAATTCTTCTCCATAAAGGTTCGTAAGTTCACGTACATCATAAGGATCAAAGAGTGTCCAGATGCCATCTTCTTGAACTCTTTGCATAAATATATCATTGAGCCACATTGCAGGAAAGAGGTCATGCGCACGACGACGCTCTTCACCGGAGTTTTTCTTCAGGTCCAAAAAGTCATTGATATCTATATGCCATGGTTCAAGGTAAACCGCGATGGCACCCTTGCGTGTTCCAAGCTGGTCAACAGCAATGGCGATGTCATTTGTTATCTTTAAGAACGGAATCGTTCCACCTGCTGCATTTTTATGCCCATCAATAAAGCTTCCCATTGAGCGAACCTGCGTCCAGTCCCAACCGATTCCTCCACCAAATTTAGAGAGCATTGCCATCTCTTTGTAAGCATCAAAGATCCCTTCGATATTATCCGGAGTTGAACCGATGTAACAAGAGCTTAGCTGGTGTCTTGCTGTTCTTGCATTTGAGAGTGTTGGAGTAGCGAGCATCACTTCAAATTTACTTATCATGTTATAGAACTTGATAGCCCATTCTTCTTTTTTCTCTTCACGTTGTGCTAAGAACATTGCGATTGCCATAAACATATGCTGAGGCAGTTCTATCGGATCACCATTTCTGTCTTTGATAAGATAACGGTCATAAAGTGTTTTAATGCCAAGATAGTTAAACTGCAAGTCACGTTCAGGTTTGATGTGCTTCTCAAGCTCTTCAAGGTCGTACATATCACGAAGTCCTAAAAGGATACGTCCCTCTTTCTCACCTCGCTCAAAATACTTCTCCAATGAGCAATACCCTGTAAAACCGTTTACTTGATGATAAAGATTGAAGAGGAAAAGACGTGATGCAACAAAGGTCCAGTTAGGCGCATCAATATCGATCTTGTCAACAGCAGTTTTAATGAGTGTCTCTTGAATCTCTTTGGATGTTATACCGTCACGGAAGTGAATCTGTGCGTCAACTTCAAGTTCACTTTGACTAACGTTTGTTAAGTCTTTTACTGCTGCAGAGGTATATTTTTGTATTTTGGAGATATCTAGGGGCTCTGTTCTACCGTTTCTTTTAATCACTGTAATCATAAATTTTCTTCCTGACCATATAAAGAATTTTTTACATAAATATTTTAAAAAACAGTTATATAAAAAATTACAAAATATTGTTTATTTAGGTAGTTGATTTTAACTAATGTTTGTAGTGAGAATTATTAAAGTTACAAAATAATTTGGAAAGTTTTAACGATTTGTTACGTCTTGAAAAGTATAAGAAAAACTAATAGTTAAAATAAGGGAAAAGTTTGGGAAACTAGGAGTTTTTACATCTGTAAAAACTCACTAATTCCTTACTATTTAAAAACTCTTTTGAAGATGGCATCTACATTTTTCGTATAGTAGTCATAGTTGAAACATTCACGAATCTGTTCTTCAGAGAGTTTACTGCGAAGCTCTTCATCTGCTAAAAGATGGTTAAGGTAGAGTGACTCTCCTTTTTCATTTGTAGTTGGACGACCCTGTTGAATCTCTTCCCAAACTTTCATAGCATTTCTTTGTACGATTTTATATGCATCCTCACGTGAGACACCCTGTAGTGGAAGTTCAAGAAGTACACGTTGAGAGAAGACAAGTCCACCTGTGAGGTTAAGGTTTTTCATCATATTTTCAGGATAGACTGTGAGATTTGCTATAACATTGTTCATACGGTGGAGCATAAAGTCTGATGTTACAAATGCATCCGGTAACCAGAAACGCTCAGTTGATGAGTGAGAGATATCACGTTCATGCCAAAGTGCAACATTTTCCATTGCAGGATTTGCATAAGCACGAATCATACGAGCAAGACCTGTAATGTTCTCTGTAAGAATAGGATTACGTTTGTGTGGCATTGCAGAAGAACCTTTTTGCCCTTTTGCAAAATACTCTTCACACTCATAAACTTCTGTTCTTTGCCAATGACGAACCTGAACAGCAAACTTCTCAATTGAACTTGCCATTAAAGCCAGTGCAGTTGCTAGATGAGCATATCTATCACGTTGGATTACCTGATTTGATGCAGGTGCTGGTTTAAGACCCAGTTCTTCACAAGTATACTCTTCAAGCTCTAGTGGAGCGTGAGCAAAATTTCCCATAGCACCACTTACTTGACCAACAGCGATAACATCCATAGTTTGCTCTAAATTCTCTAAGTGACGAGCCATCTCATCATACCAAACAGCAAGTACAAGTCCAAATGTAATCGGCTCACCATGAATACCGTGAGAACGTCCAACCATAAGAGTCATCTTATGCTCCATTGCACGTTTTTTGATTGACTCCATCAACATCTTTACATCTTCAATGATTAATGCAAGAGAATCTTTCATCTGAAGTGCAACTGCTGTGTCAATTGTATCAGAACTTGTCATACCATAGTGAAACCATCTGCTCTCTTCACCAAGACTCTCTGCAACTGAAGTTGTAAATGCAATCAAATCATGACGTGTTACTGCTTCGATCTCATCAATACGCTTGATATCAAACTTTGCATTCTTAACAATTTTGTCTGCATCTTCCTGTGGAATCTTTCCAAGTTTTGCCCAAGCTTTTACTACTGCTTTTTCTACATCCAGCCAAGCTTGATATTTTGCTTGGTATGTCCACTTTGAAGCCATCTCTTCACGTGCATATCTATCTACCATTATTACCCTTTTTCATTAAGCACTGTATTGTGCTAAAATTCGCTTTAATATAAGTATGACATTTTACTCAAATATTCATAATATAGTAATTAAATCTATAAGGACCCCTTTTGCCGTTTGTAAAAAGAAAATTTTATGTAGAAAAAAAACAGAGAGCTTTTCTCTATTTAATGAGAGAACTGGGCTATACACAAAAAGAAGCACAACGATTAATTGCAAAAGGAAGATTACTGATAAATGGTGAACCGCTTACAAAAGCTGGAGCTGATATAGAAGGTGCATTTGAGTTTATCTATTTTGAACCAATTACAAAAGGACTCAAACCTACTTATGAAGAAGAGTATTTTGTTGTTTTTGATAAACCAAGTGGTGTACTTATTCACCCACAAAATAGAAATACTCCCTACTCTCTTATTGATGAATTAAAATATCAGTTTGGTAAAGATGCAAATATTGCACACAGAATCGATCAAGAGACGAGTGGCTTGGTTTTATGTGCAAAAAATAAAGAGAGTGAACGTGATATAAAGATGATGTTTCAAGAACGAGATATGCAAAAAACATATCTGGCTTTAGTACATGGAAAGTTTGAGAAGGAGTTGTGTGTAGAGGCTCCACTTCTAAGAGCTGTTGATGAGAGTGCTATTGTTCGCATGGTTGTTAAAGTTCATGAAAGTGGTAAACCCTCCATGACTGATTTTCAACCCATAGAGTATTTTCCTGAATATAACGTAACTTTAGTAGCATGTAAACCACATACAGGTAGACAACATCAAATAAGGGTCCATCTGTTTCACGTGAAACATCCGATTGTTGGTGATCCAATTTACGGACAAAAAGAAGAGGATATTGTACGGTTTTTAGATAGAGAGCTATCTATAAAGGAGAGAGTAGACAATACTGGTTCACAAAGACTGCTTCTGCATGCCAGCGAATTGGAGTTTGAGCTTTATGGTAAGAAGTATCATATAAAAAGCAATATTGATTTTAAAGAAATAGCTCTAAATAATATCTATATGCGTGACTAATTGCTCAGTTTTTAGGCATCAATGTGAATAACTTTTTATATAAATAATAAAAATTATGCTCTTTATGAGTGATTTTTTTTCACTGAATTAAGAATCCCTAAAAATAGGGCTTTAGAGAGTTCTGAAGAAATTTGTAATGTTACTTTCAGTTATTATTTATATAAATAATTTCTTAAAAAAGAAAAAAATTTAGTAATTTATTTGAAAAAATACAATATGATATTCACAAGTTAGAACACTGTGTGAATAATACACATTTTAGAAAAATTTTGTAATTTTTTTAGCATTATAATTTTATTTAAGAGAATAAAATTAAGTTTTTAGTAATTCATAGAAAGGATGGATTTTTTTAAGATTAGTAGGGTATTATTACACTCATAGACGACCTCCCTGGTGTGTTGGTCGTCACTTTTTATACTGCATTATATCTTTTAATGATCTTCTTTACACGATTTCTTAATTTTTTAAGTGCTTCAGTACTTGTTGTACCATCAGCCGTAAGATTTTCAAAGCTGTCACCCAACTGTGCTTTTGCTATCCAACCGATTTTATTATGATATTTGACACCAACAAATTGTACATCACCAAAGTGGCCTTTTGTCAGTTTATAAATCTCTTTTATTCTATCTGCATCTGTTTTTTGAGACATTACATACCTTTGATTTGAATTTGATTGAAATCATAGATAGATTATAGCATGACTCTGTTGCAAAATGATTACGCTACTTCTATATGCGAAAAACTGTTAGTCTTCTTTTGTCGCTGCCCAGATAAATCCACCTACGCCAACGGCAAACACAACAACAAGTAAAATAATTTCACTAATATCTACACCACTCATAATTTTCCTTGATAATTTTGGGAAATTATACTCCTCAAATTGTTTGCCATCTGTTTATTGGTCTTTATTTATAGTTCACCTTCAGTTTTCTCTTTGAGTTGACCACATGCTGCTGAGATATCTATGCCTTTTGAATCACGAATCGTAGCTAAAAGACCATGTTTGACCAGATACTCTTGAAATGCAAACATATCTTCATAACTTGGACGCTCATACGGCGTTCCAGGATAAGGGTTAAAGTAGATAAGGTTTACTTTTGCTTTGATACCTGAGAGGAGCTTTACAAGCTTCTTCGCACTTCCTAGGTCATCATTTTTGTTTTTAATAACAAGATATTCAAACATCACACGTTTACGTGTGTCAATCGGAAAGCGTTTTACAGCTTCTATGATAGAGTCAATGTTATGAGCTTTGTTCATTGGAATAAGCTCTGTTCGGAGTTCATCATCAACTGCATGAAGTGATATGGCAATGTGAACGCCTAAATCCATTGCACCGAGCTGATCTATTTTATTGCTCAGTCCACTTGTACTAACGGTTTGTCTTTTTCCTGAGATGGCAAGACCCTCTTCTTTTTTAAAAATCTCTATAGCCTTTGCGAGATTTTCAAGATTATCAAGTGGTTCACCCATTCCCATATAGACAATGTTGATTTTACGATTGTGTTTGTGTTTGTTATCACGTTTGAGAGCTACTACCTGCCCTACAATCTCTCCAGCACTCAAGTCTCTGGTAAAACCACCCTTTGCTGTTAGACAAAATGAACAACCTACTTTACACCCTACTTGTGTAGAGACACAGATGGTATATTTTGCTTCTTGGACAAGTTTTCCATCTTCATGGATTTCATCTTTCATTTTTAACCAAACTGCTTCTACTGTTTTACCATCCTGGAGTTCAAAAAGATACTTTATTGTTCCATCACTTGCTACTTCTTTTCGAATGATTTTCATAGGGTTGACAAGATACTTTTGACTCAATTCTTCTTTCATAGCTTTTGGAATATTTTTCATTGCATCATAACTATCGGTATATTGATGATAGAGCCAACCATAGATCTGTTTTGCACGAAAAGATGGTTTTACAAGTTGTGTTAGCTCCTTGAGTGTAAAGTCAAGCAGGGAAGGTTTGAGTTGGTTCATCGTGATGTAAGTTCCTTGATTCTTCTTTTGACATGCTTTTCTAATAACTCTTTTGCCTTGTCATGGTTTTTGAGAAAGTCTGTATGTGCATCTTGGTTTGTATAATTTGTTATACAAAAAACGCCACCGGCTGGAATGTCAAACTCTTTGGCAACTGCTAGAACAGAGAAAAATTCCATATTTTCAATACCTACTCCAAAGTTCAAAAACTTTTTTGTTAGCGATTCATTTGTCGAGATATAATTAGAAGAGTTAACAATAATATCCTTTTTATCTGTTAGATTTGTAGAGATAACGTTTTCCAAAGGTGTGTATGCATCTTTATTTAAAAATGCAAGTTCGATGTTTGTAGCAGTTTTACTCTCGATGATGTCAAATATCTTAGCTTCTCCATACGAACCGGCTGTACCTACAAAGAGTAAAAACTCCGGTTTGTCAAACAAACAGAGCCTTGTGAGGTTCATGGCAGTCTCAATAAGTCCCACTCCCATAGGTGTTGCAAAAGAGAAGTTTTCAGAATTTCCCGCACAGATTATCATCTTTTACAGCCTTACTGGAATATGGTTGTCATGCAGATAGTGTTTGAGATCCATAATATCTATCTCTTTATAGTGAAAGATCGAAGCAGCAAGTGCAGCATCTGCACCATGTTCAAAAGCCTCTTTTATATGCTCCATAGTCCCTGCTCCGCCACTCGCTATTACAGGTACATTGACAGCTTTGGAAATTTGTTCAGTGATATTTAGCTCGAAACCAGCCTTAGTACCGTCTGCATCCATAGAGGTAAGGAGTATTTCACCACTGCCACGTTCTACTACTTCTTTCGCCCACTCTAGTGCATCAATACCGGTGTCAACTCGTCCACCGTTAAGGTAGACATTGTAAGAACCTTTTTCATTACGTTTTACATCAATAGCAGTGACAATACACTGAGAGCCAAAACGTTTTGCTCCTTCATCTATGAGCTCTGGGCGTTTGATAGCCGCTGAGTTTACACTGACTTTGTCACAACCTACATTTAAAAGCTTGTAGATATCCTCAAGTTTGCGAATACCACCACCAACAGTAAGAGGAATGAATATCTCACGTGCTACTCGTGCGACAATATCTACAATAGTATCGCGATTGTCAGATGAAGCAGTGATATCTAAAAAAGTAAGTTCATCAGCGCCCTCTTCATTATATCGGCGCGCAACTTCAACAGGATCACCTGCATCTTTCAGTCCAACAAAATTCACACCTTTTACAACGCGCCCATCTTTTACATCTAAACAAGGGATTATTCTTTTAGCAAAGTAGTTTTTCATATCTTTCTCTATCTTTATAATATAGTGCAATTATACTTAAAGTTGCTGTAGCTGGGTTTAATGGTTTGTCTTTAGATGTTATTTTGTACTCTTACTCCTTTGAAATAGTCTTTAGCGATCTTTCAGAGATCATCTGTGGTTTTTTCCTTTCATGTTCAGACAGTCCTCAGCGGTCCTTTGGACATCGTCTGTGGTTCCAACCCTAAAAACGATAAGAAATTATTGTTTTCTTAACGGGTTTCACGTGAAACATTTTTTTTTGAGTTTATAGTTGTTTAATATAGTACATACTATAATGTATAATAATTTTTAATGAAATGAATGAAATGAAAAAAGAAGAAATTATTGAGAAATTACAAAAAGCGAAGCTTTCTGATTTACAATGGATTGACAGGGTAAAAAATCTAATTGCCGGAACCAAAAATGACACCGGGATACCTCCTGTAAAAGCAAAAGAGAGCGAATTTGGCAAATGGTTTTATAATGAGGGTCAGAAGCTCAAAAGATTATCAAACAATCCGTTGGAGTGCATGAAAAATATTGAAGTGCTCCATGAGCAGCTACATAAGAAATATCTTGGGATTTATCATATCTATTTTGCAGAAGAGAAAAAAGCAGGTTTCTTTTCTAAGCTCTTAGGTGCGAAGCGACAAGAGTTAAGTGAAGAAGAGAAAAACGCAGTAGATAATCTTTTGCGATCTATGGAAAATGATGCCAAAGAGTTTGTTAGAGAGGTAGAGCGTTTAGAGAGACGACTAGAAGCTGTCGCACAAGAAAAGATAGATTCTGTCATGAAAATGTAAAGAAATTATGCAATTTCTTTGCTTTGTTACCTTTTTATAAGTATTTTTAGTATAGACTAGCTTTTATGAATAGAGAAAGTGTTGTAGCAAAGAAGAAGTTTGGACAAAACTTTCTAAAAGATGAGTCCGTTTTAAGAAAAATCGTCGAAGCGATGCCCAAGAATGACAATAAAGTCGTAGAGATTGGACCTGGCTTAGGTGATTTAACTAAATTTTTAGTTGATGTCAAAAGTGTAGAAGCTTTTGAGGTAGATACCGATTTATGTAAACTGTTACAAAATACATTTGAAGAAGAGATCATTACCAAGCGACTCCACTTACATTGTGGGGATGTTTTAGAAGCTTGGAAGAATACTTTGATAGATGAGCCGTATGACTTAGTGGCAAACCTGCCTTACTATATAGCTACGAACATCATACTCAAAGCACTCGCAGATCCAATGTGTAAAAATATACTTGTAATGGTACAGCTTGAAGTAGCAGAGAAGTTTTGTGCGACAAGTGGAGAGAAAGTATTTGGTTCTTTGGGCATTATTGCTCAAAGTGTGGGAGAGGCAAAAATTGTCACAAAAGTTCCACCAACTGCATTTGATCCACAGCCTAAAATAGACTCTGCTGTTTTTCTCATACAAAAGAGTAGAGATAGAAGTGATAAAGCGTTCGAGGATATGCTTAGAGTTGCATTTACGCAGCCTCGAAAAACTTTAATGAAAAATCTCTCTTCTAAGTATGAGAAGGCAAAGCTGCAAGAGGCTTTTAAAGAGCTAGATCTTACATTGACGATTCGCCCTCATCAAGTTAGCACGAAGGACTATCACCAACTCTATAAAATGATATAAATAAAAGGAGTTTGGATGGCAGAAGAGAAACAAGAGGTAGCTCAGCAGAGCAAACCTCAAACAGACCGCAAACCAAATAACAGAAGAAACAACAATCGCAGACCAAATAATCAAAACAGAAACTCTGGCGATAAGAACAATGCAAACAGCAATCAAAACAAATCCAACAATCGTAACAAAAACCGTAATCGTCACAAAAGAGGTCCTGCCCCTATTGATGAGCAGTTAAAATCATTTGTTGTTAAAAATCAAGAAGCTCATAAGCAAAGACTTAACCCACATTATAAACTAGATCTGAATTCTAAAGCAAAAGTACGTATTACACCACTCGGTGGACTCGGTGAAATCGGTGGAAATATTGCTGTATTTGAGACAGAAAAAGAGGCAATCCTTATCGATGTAGGAATGAGTTTTCCAGATGATGAGATGCACGGTGTAGATATTTTAATCCCTGATTTTTCATATATCCGTGAGATTAAAGATAAAATCGTCGGTATTATCATTACGCATGCTCACGAAGACCACATCGGTGCAGTACCATACCTCTTTAGAGAGATGCAGTTTCCGATCTATGGAACACCGCTTCCACTTGCAATGATAGGCAATAAGTTTGATGAGCATCATCTAAAAGAGCATAGAAAATATTTCTGCCCGGTACAAAAACGTGAAATTTATAAAATAGGAAATGATTTTGAAATTGAGTGGATGCATATGACACACTCTATTTTAGATTCGTCATCTATTGCCATTACAACAGAAGCAGGAACGATCATTCATACAGGTGATTTCAAAATAGACCATACACCAGTTGATGGCTATACGGCAGATTTGCATCGTTTGGCATATTATGGAGATAAAGGAGTACTTTGTTTACTGAGTGATTCTACAAACTCACACAACCCGAACCCTACTCCATCAGAGTTAAGTGTTGCTCCTGCACTTGATCGTGTATTTTCTAAGGCTGAAGGGCGAGTAATCCTTTCAACGTTCAGTTCAAATATTCACCGTGTTTATCAGGCTATTCAGTATGGTATTAAATATGGACGTAAAGTATGTGTCATTGGTCGTTCAATGGAGAGAAACATTGAAGTTGCACTGCAGTATGACTATATCCGTTTTCCAAAAAATATCTTTATTGATGCGGATGAAGTCTCACGTATGAATGACAAAGAGATTCTTATTGTTACAACAGGTTCACAGGGTGAAGCAAACTCGGCACTTTTTAGAATGAGTATAGGCGAGCATAGACATGTAAAAATCAAGCCAAATGACTTGGTTGTTCTTTCCTCTCGTGCTATTCCGGGGAACGAAGGAAGTATATCTCAAATGCTGAACCACTTACAAAAATGTGGTGCAAAAATAGCAATGGATAAAGATATTCATGTTTCAGGTCACGCTTCAATCGAAGAACAAAAGTTAATGCTTCGTCTTGTAAATCCTAAGTTCTTCTTACCAGTTCACGGTGAATACAACCATGTTATGAAGCATAAAGAGACTGCCATGATGTGCGGTGTTCCAGAGAGAAATATTCTGCTCATGACAGATGGTGAGCAGATAGAAGTTGCACCAAAATATATGCGAAAAGTAAAAACTGTTAAGACCGGCAAAACATATATTGATAATCAAAACAATTATGAAATTGAAGATGATATCATTCTTGACCGTCAAAAACTTGCAAATGACGGTATCGTTATGATTGTTGCTCAAGTGAGTGAACAGACTGCTAAAATGATGGATAAGCCAAAGGTAACAACATTTGGTATCGTCGCAGATAAACGAGATAAAGCTTTTGCAAAAGAGATGGAAGATATCATTGAAAACTTCCTTATTAATATGAAGCCGGGACTTATCGGCAATCCAAAAACTTTAGAGGGAGACCTACGTCAGGTAGTGAGAAAACATATCTACCGTAAGATGAAAAAATATCCTCTTATCGTTCCACATATCTTTATCCACTAAAAAGTTCTCACCTCTTGGGTGAGCTACTTCTTCTTACAAATCATTTTCTCAGCAAACTCTTGATATCCTATCATCAATAAAATCACAAAAGGCAAAAAACTTGTCAAATAATAATGAAGCATTTGAAAATGCAGTAAAAACTATGATGGAACACGTTGGAGAAGACCCCTCACGTGAGGGATTGCTAGATACTCCAGAGCGTGTACGTAAGTCATATGAGTTTATCTATGGTGGATATAAAGAGGACCCCGAAGCGATTTTAAAAAAGGCACTTTTTACGACTAGTAATGATGAGATGGTGCTCGTTAAAGATATAGAGTTCTACTCAACTTGTGAGCATCATCTACTACCAATTATAGGGCGTGTACATGTTGCCTATATTCCAGATGGAAAAGTAGTAGGGCTTTCAAAGATTCCCCGTGTAGTTAATGTTTTTGCACGCCGTATGCAGATTCAAGAGCAACTCACTGAGCAGATTGCCGATGCTATCATGGATACTATCACACCAAAAGGTGTGGCAGTTGTTATTCAGGCACGTCATATGTGTATGGAGATGCGTGGAGTTGAAAAGATAAACTCTACAACAACATCTTCTGCGCTTCGAGGTCTTTTTAAAAGTGATGAAAAGACGCGCGCAGAGTTCTTTTCTCTCATTAACTCTCCAACAGGAAGCAGATACTAAATGCCACTCTCTTCTCTAAAAGAAAAACTCTCACACAAGAACTATTCAGTGGCTTTTGGAGAAGTAGTAAAAATTAATGCAACTGTTATTACGGCAAAGGGCCTAAATGTAAGCATCGGTGATATGGTGAAAATTGTCTCAAATGAGACGGATTTAGAGACTGTTGGCATGGTGACAGAAATCGACGGTGCAGTCTTTTATATCACACCCTTTTCATTTGTAGAAGGATTTCGTTCAGGGGACAGAGTCTTTTTGGACTCTACGGGACTCAATATTCCAGTAGGAGATTCACTCTTAGGTCGTGTGGTTGATCCTTTTATGCGCCCTATTGACGGTAAAGGTCCGTTGAAGTCTTCAAAACTTACTCCTATTATAAAAGCACCGATTGCTGCGATGAAGCGGGGTATGATAGATGAAGTTTTTTCTGTTGGTGTTAAGAGTATAGATGGACTCTTAACCTGTGGAAAAGGGCAAAAGTTAGGTATTTTTGCCGGAAGTGGTGTTGGTAAATCAACGTTGATGGGGATGATAGTACGCGGTGCTGATGCACCTATCAAAGTTGTAGCACTTATTGGTGAACGCGGACGTGAAGTTCCGGAGTTTATCGAGAAAAATCTTGGTGGCGATTTGACAAATACCGTCATTATTGTAGCAACATCCGATGATTCTCCCTTAATGCGTAAGTATGGAGCCTTTGCTGCAATGAGCGTGGCAGAGCACTTTAAAGATAAAAATCAGGATGTGCTCTTTATTATGGACTCTGTAACACGTTTTGCAATGGCGCAGCGTGAGATTGGACTTGCTCTTGGTGAACCGCCAACCTCTAAAGGATATCCACCATCTTCATTGACACTTTTACCACAACTGATGGAGCGTGCAGGAAAAGAGGATGGTAAAGGGAGCATTACTGCCTTTTTTACGGTTTTAATCGAGGGCGATGATATGAGTGATCCTATTGCCGATCAATCCCGCTCGATTTTAGATGGACATATTGTTCTCTCACGTGAGATGACAGACTTTGGAATCTATCCACCTGTACATATTTTAAACTCAGCCTCACGTGTGATGAATGATATAATTTCTCAGGAACATTTTCAAGCGGTTATGAAATTTCGCCGTCTCTATACACTGCTCAAAGAAAACGAAACACTTATTCGCATTGGTGCTTATGTACAGGGAAGTGATGCCGAACTTGATGAAGCGATAGAGAAAAAAGATGCAATGATGCGATTTATTGCCCAAGGAGCAACATATATTGTCCACTTTAATGAGGCAGTTAAGGAGCTCATTGCCATTATGGGTATAGAAACTAATTCATAATATCTGAAAGAGTCCAAGCATTTCGGTCTTTATGTTTTTTTTGCATAAATGTAATGGCGAGTTTTGTGTGTGAAGTCTTCTCAAAACTTCTCATCAACTGTTTTACCTCACTGTCCATTCCAAAGATATCGATGTAGGAGTAGATTATATTTTCTGCACTTTTGTAGTTAGGGCGGTCTAACTCTTTTTTTATCTTTGCATGGAAACTAACGCGAAGCAGATCACCGATTTTCTCTCTACGAGTGTTTATGTGAATAAGCTCTCCAAGTGTCTCTTTTACTGCTTTAAAATTGCCTTCTAGTGCAAAGAGTTCACACTTCTTTATACGCTTTTTCCAGTGATCCTCAAGCAGTTGTGCCAGTTGCATAGACTCAAGCTCACTGTTGTCATCCAGTGTTTCATAGCATTTGACAAAATTGTTCTTTTCATAATAGTTGAGTAGTTTTTTTGCCTCTTGCGTGAGGTTATAAAGCTTGTAGAGATTCTCTTTGAGCACAGAGATATGCTGGAGTTTCTTTATCATCTCTACTGCTTCAGTGAGCTTTGCATCTGCAATCAGTTTATAGATATCTTCTATATGCTTATCAGTCTCCTCAAGAAGTGCTTTATAGGAGGGTATTTCTTGAAATACCGGGCTTGTTTTAACAAGTCTATCCACCTCTTCATAGTTTTTATCGCCAATAGCTTTTATAAATGCCAAAAACTCTTTGTTTTGTCGTAAAAGAAGCTGTGTCATAGCTCGTTTTGAGCTGATGGTCGCAAAGGGTTCAAGGAGTGCCTTTGCTTGGCCTGGTCTTTGCAGGAGTAGCTGTTTTTGAGCCAAAGTAAAACTTTTTGTATAGGTACTTTCCATTTTTTTATACGGAGGAGTGAGTTGCAGTGCAGGAAATTTTTCACAAAGTGCATAAGCAAGGGCATATTTATGCTCGCTATAAAAGCTTTGCAGTTTTGGATAGTTTTCATAGGCAAGTAGCAGATTTTTGATACTCTCTTTTTTTGATTTCACTACTTCAAAGGGTTTTAGTCTATCTAAAAGTTCCTCTTTTTTTGATGTTATCAATTCCAAAAGCACTTTACTATATAGCTTTTTATATAGTTTTTCAGCTTCTTGTGCTTCAGGAGTTTTTTCAAGCATAGGATTGGACTCTACCAGCTTGAAAATCTCAAGAAGTTCTCTTTTTTCTAAAAGTTCACGCAGCACTTTCTGTGAGCCAAGATATATCTTGTGAACACTGTTGTCTGCAAGAGTAACGAGCAGTATATCTTTACTTAAAAGCAGAGCAGTGCGAACATTTGCATCAAAACTTAAAAAGTTTCTTTTAATGATTTTTTTTGCTCTTATATCAAAGAGCATAATATTGCTAGACTTCGCAATAATCAAAAGATAATTACTTTGAGGCACTTTCAGCAGTTGCAGAATATCTCGCGTATGTGTATTTACTTGCGTAATATGAGCATTTTTCCTTATTTTTGCCATAAAGAGCATGCCATCGACATTGGCAAAGATTATATGTTTATCTTCTGTAAAAGTGATGGCATTGACTTTTGTTTTGGAACTCTCAAAGCTGAACTTTCTTGTCTGGGAATGAAATTTTACAAGAGTAACAGCACCGCCATAGCCGCTTGCCGCAATATACTCAGCATTATAGGCTATAGCACTGACATAATTGTTGTTTAGACTCTTCTTATAAGTAACGGAAGTATAGGGAAAAGAGCAGAGTCTTGCGATGTGAATTTTGTCTTCATATCGGTATTGTATGACTCTGCCGTTTTGTGTTCCACTGATGAGATAAGGTTCATTTTGCATAAATGAGAGTTTTTCAATCACGCCATCATGGGTAATGATGGTTTGTAGAATATTTCGCTTGTTGATATCTAAGATATAGAGTATTTCACCATTTGCTATTGCCATAAGTGGTAGTGAGGGATGAAAGGTCAGTGCAGTTGTTTTTGCCTCTAAAAGCTCAAAATAGATATTTTGTTCTATTTTTAAAGGCTCAATGGAAGCTATTTTTATATTTTTGAGATGGCTGGCAATAGCAATGAACTCTTTATTTACTTTTTCAAGCACAAAAATATCTGTATGAAGTTTCAGTGCTTCAAGATACTGCATTATAGATCTTTTTGACTAAAAGCTGAGGGGATACTCTGCCATTAAATTCATTTTTTGTAACTGTATAGGAACAGCTTATTTTTCTATTTGCAGGCATCTCAAAAACGGTTCGAAAAGCAATGAGTTCAACTGTTTTTCTTTGGTGTGGATATTGCCTTACTTCGATGCGTGAGTGTGATTTGTCAGCTCCCATAAGTTTAATGCTGACAACTTCAGCTTCATGTAGTAGAAAGCTAGGCTTTGTGTTGGCCTCCCCATAAGGCTCAAAACGCTCCAAAAGCTTCAACAGCTCTAAATCAATATCATCCGTTGCCAAGATACCGGTAAGTGATTCCACAGGTAAAAAATCTTCAGGGGCTATCTTTTGCGCACTTTTGTTGATAGCCTCTCTAAAAGGCTCAATATCTATCGTCTTAAGCCCTAGTCCGGCAGCCATTTTATGCCCGCCAAACTTAGTTAACAAGTGTTCATTTTCTTTTATAAGCTCGTAAATACTGATATCTCCAATACTTCTAGCACTCCCTTTTGCACTCTGACCATTTATACTCAGCACAATGGCAGGCTTTTCAAATCTGTCAACCAAACGTGAAGCAGCAATACCGACAACACCTTCATGCCAATCTTCTCCTGCTACAACAATAATGCTGTCTTCTTCTCTCACGCATGCTATCGCCTCTTTTGTTGTTTGAGCCTCTGTCTCTTTTCTCAGCTCATTGAGTTGCCCTAAGAGTTCAAACTGTTTGTAGGCACTGTGTGTATCTTGCGCGGTAAAAAAATCAAGTGCAATGGAAGCATCTTCAAGACGCCCAGCGGAATTGATGCGAGGTGCTATCTGAAAGGCTATATCTTCACTGCTGATAGTTGATTTATTGAGAAAATCCCGAATGATGACAGAAGCAGGCCGTGAAGAGTTTTGTATCAGTTTTAAACCCTCTTTTACAAGCGTTCTGTTGATATCAATAAGCGGCATAATATCTGCAATAATAGCAATCGAGAGTATGTCTAAGAATTGGCGCATATCAATGCTGAGTGAGAGCTCTTGTTTGAGTAGTGCTAAAAGCAGCCATGCAACCTCTGCTCCGCATATCTCCTCAAAAGGATAGTTACACTCTGAGAGTTTTGGATCAACAATCGCATAGGCATCAGGAAGCTTATCTCCTGGCGTGTGATGATCTGTAATGATAAGATCAATGCCTCTTTGTTTGCAAATTTCTGCTGCTTCAACAGCGGTAATGCCATTGTCAACTGTAATGATAAGATTAGCTTCAATACGCTCTAGTACAGTTGGACTCACTCCATAGCCATCACTAAATCTATTTGGGATGATAGCATCAAGCGGGTAAGGGATACGCTTGAAAAAATCAACCATAATGGCTGTGGAGCTGACACCATCAACATCATAGTCCCCTACAAGTGTAATACGTTCATTCTTTTGTATTGCGTGAGCAATACGTTTTGCAGCTTTACTTGCATCATGTAAGAGAGATGGATTTGGAATTTGGGAGAGCTTTTTATCACTCTCAAACCTCGAAGAGAGAATCTCAAAGAGATCTGATTTTGTTATAAGAGGAAGTTTACTCAGCATTCAAACTAGCGTTTACAAACGCAAGTATAGATGGGTTTGGAGTTTGCAGGCGTGAAGTAAACTCAGGGTGAAACTGTACGCCTAGGAACCATGGGTGGTCTTTCACCTCTACTGTTTCAATGAGCCCGTTAGATTCTCCCGTTACAATCATTCCTGCTTTTTCAAGTGCTTCACGGTAAGCAGGATTTGCTTCATAGCGGTGACGGTGACGCTCATAGATTGTTTTGGCACCGTTGTATGCCTCACGCAGGATTGAACCCTCTTTCGTATCACACGGATACTCTCCAAGACGGAGTGTTCCACCCATTGGAGATTGATGTGTACGAAGCTGCATTCCACCGCTTTGATCTAAGAAATTATCGATAAGATAGATCATAGGGTGTGGTGTATTTTCATCAAACTCTACAGAGTTTGCACCCTCAAGACCAAGTACATTTCTTGCATACTCTACAAGCGTGAGTTGCATTCCAAGACAGATACCAAGGTAAGGGATTTTATTTGTACGAGCATATTCAATTGCTTTGATTTTACCCTCAACACCGCGGCTTCCAAAACCACCGGCAACAAGAATCCCGTCACAGTCACGAAGCAGTTCTTCTGCTCCACGCTCCTCTATCTCCTCAGAATCCACCCAGCAGATCTCAACACGACTGTCAAGGTGTGCACCTGCATGAATAAGTGCTTCTGTAAGTGACTTATAAGACTCTTTGAGGGCAAGATATTTTCCAACAAAACCGATAACAACACGCCCTTTTGGTTGTACGATTTTCTTAACAAGATTATCCCACTCCTCCATGTCTGGAGTGAGCTCACCGAGTTCGAGCTCTTTGGCAATAGGCTTTAAGATATTCTGGCGTAAAAAACTCATAGGAACATCATAGATACTTGCAGCATCAAGTGCTTCAATAACACTATCATTTGGTACATCACAACTCATTGCAAGTTTTTTCTTAAAAGTTTTAGGAAGTGCATTTTCGCTTCTTGCAATGATCATTTGTGGCGTAATTCCAATACGGCGAAGTTCTTGAACAGAATGTTGTGTTGGCTTAGATTTCATCTCTCCAGCTGCTTTGATGTAAGGAATAAGTGTTACATGGATGAAAAATGTGCCTGCTACTTCATCATCATGTTTCATCTGGCGAATTGCTTCCATAAACGGGAGCCCTTCGATATCACCAACTGTTCCACCAAGCTCAACAACTAAGATATCATGTCCCTCACCCGCTTTTTTAATACGTGAGACAATCTCACCAACAATATGAGGAATAACTTGAATCGTTTGACCTAAATAACCACCTGCACGTTCACGCTCTATTACAGAAGAGTAGACCTGCCCTGTTGTAAAGTTAGAGCTTTTTAAAAATGAGGTATCAAGAAATCTCTCATAGTTTCCGATATCAAGATCAGTCTCAGCTCCATCTTTGGTAACAAAGACCTCTCCATGCTCTAAGGGACTCATCGTTCCAGGGTCGACATTGATATATGGATCGATTTTTAACATCCCAACATTTTTACCAGAGTGTTTGAGTAGTGTACCAACACTGGCCGCTGTAATCCCTTTTCCAAGAGAGCTTAGAACGCCTCCGGTAACAAAAATGTATTTCGTCATATAAAAATCTCCATAAATCGTAATTATTATCGCGATTATAGTATATAATGACTTATTAAATTATGAAAGCTTTTAAATGGAACATATTTTATTCTATATTATTGTCGCATTAGGGCTCTCTATCATTATCAATATTTTTCTCAAAAAGATAGGGATCTCACAGATCATCGGCTATATTATCACAGGTACTATTATTGTTTATGCTTTTGATCTGCGTGAGGCTGGACACTCTCATGAGCTAGAGATGATAGCTGATTTTGGAATCGTTTTTTTGATGTTTACGATAGGGCTTGAGATATCACTTGCCAAGATGGGAAATATGAAAAAAGATATCTTTGGGAATGGCTTGATGCAGGTTGGTTTTACCTCTTTGGTCGTTTATGTTGTAGCACATTACTTCTTTGAGTTGCCAAGTCAATCTTCTTTGATTATTGCACTTGCATTTTCTCTCTCATCAACGGCAGTTGTTCTCTCCTATCTTAAAGCTTCCAAAGAGATATATACGACATATGGGCAGAGTGCGACAGGTATTTTGATATTTCAAGATATTGCCGTTATCCCTATTCTCATTCTGATCGGTTTTTTAACGACAGAGGGAAATGAGAGTGTCAGTACAATTTTATGGCATACGCTCAGTTCTGCAATTATAGTTGTAGGAGTGCTCTTAACAGTGGGAAAAAGAGTAGTCGCATGGTTACTGCATTTTTCCGCCTCTTCGGATGTCGATGAACTTTTTATGGGCTCTGTTTTGTTTATCGTCATTGGAGCCTCTCTTTTTGCTTCTTCTATGGGGTTTACCCACTCTTTGGGTGCTTTTGTAGCAGGGATGATTATTGCAGAGACGAAGTACCACCATAAAGTTGAAGCCGACATTGCTCCTTTTAAAGATATTTTACTTGGTACCTTCTTTGTTGTTGTGGGGATGAAGATTGATGTCTCTCTTTTTCTAGAGCATGCTGATGAAGTCATAGGCTTTTTCTTTTTGGTTTTGGTTGTCAAGATGCTGATTATGTTTTTACTCCTCCGACTTACATCCAAGAGCACTGACTCTTTAAAAACCGCTATGTTTCTCTCTCAGGTCGGTGAGTTCTCTTTTGTTATCTTTGCTCTTGCAGAATCAGGAGGTATAATTGCAAAAGACCTGGCCTCTTTGTTAGTGTTAATAGTTATATTTTCTATGATTGTTACTCCGTTTTTTATCGCTCGCATTAGTCCTATGGTTGACAAATGGATAAAAGAGAAAGATGTTGTAACAGATTTCTCCGGACTTGCAGGCAGAGAAAATCATGTTGTAGTCTGTGGGTATAGTGTTGTTGGTAAGTTTGTGACAAAATATCTTGAAGATATGGATGCTCCGTTTGTAGTTATAGACAACTCAAACAAGCATGTAAGAGAGGCTTTAAATGATGGGATAGAGTGCTATCTTGGAGATGCTTCAAAATCTTCTATCGTTGAGGCTCTGCATGTAGAAAAAGCTTCTGCTATCATCGTCACACTGGATAATATTACCAAAAAGAGACTTATTTGTGAAGCTGTACTAAAAGTTGCAAAAAATGCGAACTTGATTGTAAAAGTAGTTTCACTTGAAGAGAAAGAACAGTTAAATGATTTGGATATTACAACGATTGTTGATGGAAAAGTAGAGGTTGCACGAGTTCTTGTTGAGCGCATGATATCATGCCAGCTCAACTATAAGTAAAGAGGTTTTTAGTTTCCGCGTGAGCCCGGTTTGATAGCTTCGCTGCCATCTTTACAAAGAGGACACGCATCTGGAGCGTACATTTCAAATGTAAAGTCAGCAAGTGCAAAAAACGGAATATCTTGAGGAAGTTTACAGTTTACTTTTGTCTCGATATCACTGCCTTCTCTGTGACAAAAACCACGATTTGCCAGTGCTGCCACACCAACAATCTCACCACCGAGCTCTTTTACAACAGCTGCTGCTTCCATAGCGCTCCCACCTGTTGTAATGATATCTTCACACATAAGCACTTTTTCACCCGGTTTTATCTCAAAACCTCGACGAATAGTCATCTTACCATCAACACGTTCGGCAAAGATAGAACGAACATCAAGAGCAGTTGCTAGTGCAAAACCGGCAATGAGCCCACCGAGCGCAGGAGCACATACAGTGTCAATCTCCAGTCCGCTTGCTTTTATCTGTGTTGCTAGTTCATCAGCCAAAAGCTTTGCAGTTTTTGGGTCTTCTAAGACTTTTGCAGATTGAAGATAAAACTGTGAGTGATTTCCAGAACTAAGCTTGAAATGCCCTTCCAAAAGAGCATCTGCATCCATATATATCTGTTTAATATCCATTAGATTATACTTTTAAGATTTCAGCTTCTTTGTCTTTTAAGATGCTGTCCACTTTTGCAATATATTTATCTGTGATTTTTTGGATGTTGTCTTGAGCAGATTTAGACTCATCTTGTGTGATCTCTTTCTCTTTCTCAAGTTTTTTCACTTTGTCATTTGCATCACGTCTGTCATTTCTGATAGAGACTTTTGCTTTTTCACCCATTCCCTTCATCTGCTTTACAGCTTCTTGACGCTGCTCAACTGTCATTGGAGGGAAGAAAAGTTTAATTTGATCACCATCATTATTTGGATTCACACCAATATTTGCAGCTTGAATTGCCGCTTCAATATCTCCAAGAAGATTTTTTTCCCACGGGTTGATAACGATAGTTGTTGCATCTGTTGCAATAACAGAACCAACCTGATCAAGTGGTGTTGGAGTTCCATAGTAGTCGATTTTTACATTATCTAAAACAGAAGTGGTAACTTTTCCAGTTCTCAGTGTTTTGAACTCTCTTTGCATGTGCTCGATAGCACCTTGCATCTTTGTTTCACATTCGTTAAATATCTCTTCTAGCATACTCTATTTCTCCCTATTTTGAACTATTTTCTTCTTTAGCAGCAGGTGCTGCGATTGGTAGTGCAGGTGCAGCAATATTTGTATCTTCTACAACCTCATCTACAACTGAAGATTGTGCAGCTTGTGAGTACATGTAGCCTAAAGTAATTGTATTGATAACAAATAAAAATCCAATCGTAAAAGTAGCTTTGGCAAGAAAGCTGTTTGGACCTTTTGCACCAAAAACAGATTCATTAGAGCCACTGTACGCGCCAAGACCGATGCTTGAGCTTTTTTGTAAAAGTACAGCGATTACCAAGATGATAACGAGTACGATTTGAACAATAAGTAAAAGACTTGTAGTCATATATATTTCCTATAATAAAGTGGCGAATTATATCTAAAAAAACTTATATTATCAAACCGATGCAATTCTAGGGTATAATTGCATTATTAATATGAGTTGGAGAAAAAATGAAAAATTTAAAAATAATAGTATCTGTTTTAATAGCAGCAATGGTGATTTTATTCTTTTTCATCTCCAATAATGATACAAAGCCGATCCTTAAAAAACCAATAGTCGCAGTTAGCACTTTTGCGCTTTATGATATTGTCAAGCATATTGCCGGAGATACAGTAGAGAGTGTAAATATCTTGCCTTTTGGTGTTGATTCGCACAGTTTTGAACCGACACCACAACTCATGGCCAAGATTGAAAAGAGTGCTTTGGTTATTTATAGTGGAGCAGGGCTTGAGCCATGGGTGCAAGGGTACCATTTTAATGCCAAAGCGATAGATATCAGTAAGCATGTAAGACTTCGCAAGCTTGATGCTGATGAACATGAACTTCATAATCATCATGATGAACATGGCACACATAATACTATAGACCCACACTATTGGCTTGATTTTTCAAATATGAAGATAGCTGCTGATGTTATTACAAAAACCCTTGTAGAGTTGTTACCGCAAAATAGAGCATTGTATGAGCTAAATCAAAAAAGATATAACACGATGCTAGAAAAACTTGATAGTGCATATAAAGAAAGACTCTCCTCTTGCAAAGCTGACACTGTAGTAGTAAGCCATAATGCACTTGGGTATCTCTCACGCAACTATGGGTTTCATGTAGAAGCGTTGACAGGACTCTCTCCTGAAGCTGAGCCAAGTGCAAAAGATGTAGCAAGAATTATGGATGATATAAAGAAAGAGGGAGTAACGACGATCTTTTTTGAACATTTTGTTAATGACAAAGTGATTAAGCGAATAGCAAAAGATACACATATCAATATTGATGTTTTTCAAGCACTTGGCAATATTACAAAAGATGAGGCCCAACAACATCTTACATATGAAGATATTATGCAACAAAATTTAGAAAAACTCTCTAAGGCTCTTGTGTGCAACTAAAGTTCAAAGTTCCTATCTTTGATATAAAAAATCTCAGTTTTATTGTACGTGGACAGACAATCTTACAACATATTACATTTCAGATTTTTCATGGTGAATATATCGCTATTATCGGACCAAACGGTGGTGGTAAGACAACACTTATTCGTATGCTTTTAGGACTTGAAAAGCCAACAAGCGGAGAGATTCGTATCTTTGGAAAGAGACTCAAGGATTTTAAGGAGTGGCATAAAATTGGTTATGTGCCACAACGTGCATCTCATGTTGATGCAAACTTTCCGGCAACAGTTGAAGATATTGTTAAGATGGGACGTATTGCTAAAAGAAACCTCTTTGCCGTAATGAGTCAAGAAGATAAAGCAATGGTTCATGATGCAATGGTGAAGATGGACATTCTTGATTTGAAAGACAAAATGGTCGGTACACTCTCCGGTGGTCAGCGTCAGCGGGTAATGATAGCACGTGCTTTGGCATCATCACCGGAGATTTTGATTCTGGATGAGCCAAATACAGGAGTGGATGTAAAATCACAACAGCGATTTTATAAGCTCCTTGCAAAACTAAATAAAGAAGAGGGTATCACTATTTTATTTATTACACATGATATCGGAGTGATTGCAGATGATATTGGCAGACTCTTTACTATCAATCAAAAAGCAACTATCTGTAACAATCCTAAAGAGGTGCTCTCCTGTGAAGAGATGTCAGAGCTTTATGGAATTGAAGCACATCTTATCCATAATCACAGACACGAGCATTAGGATGGTTTTATGCTAGAGATGTTTGAATATGAGTTTATGCAACGAGCCTTTATCGCAGGTATCTTTATCGCTATCTTAGCATCACTGAGCGGTACCTTTATTGTTCTACGCAGATATTCACTTATCAGTGAGACACTTGCACACTCTGCACTTGTCGGTGTGGCAGTAGGTTTGGTTGCTGGGTATAATCCTCTTTGGATGGCTGTTATTGTTGCTATTGCTTCTGCATGGCTTATAGAGTATTTACGGAGTTCCTTTGCTCTTTATTCTGATGCGATTTTAGCTATTTTACTCTCAGGTTCCCTTGCTGTTGCAGTTATTATTGTCTCACTGGGCGGAGCATTTAACAACTCACTCTTTTCCTATCTCTTTGGTTCCATTTTATCTGTCAGTGACAGTGATGTGATGACGATTATTATTTTTGGCTCTCTATCTTTGCTCTTTTTACTACTTTTTTCAAAGGAGCTCTATTTTATAGCCTATGATGAAGAGGTGGCAAAGACAAGCGGTGTGAAGGTCAAGTTTTTAAACTTCTTACTGGTTACAGTTGTAGCTATCATCATTGCTCTCTCTATCCGTGTTGTAGGTTCATTGCTTATTGGTGCACTGATGGTGATTCCGACTGTTGCGGCACTGCAGTATAGAGTAGGCTTTCGTGCTACGATGTTGATATCGCTCTTTTTTGCTCTTTTTAGTGTTGTGTTTGGTATGATGCTCTCATACTACTTTTCACTACCTTCTGGAGCAACTATCGTGCTTGCTGTTATTACTATCTTTATTATTTCACTCTTTATCAACAATAAATGAAAGTAAGTTCAGAGTTTTCGAAGTACGCCGCACACTATGGCTTTTATAATGTGATTCAAAATAGAGTTGTGGAAAAACTACTCTCTTTTGTTCAAGGAAAACCAAAAAATGTTTTAGATTTAGGCTGTGGCAGTGGTGCGGTTTTAAAAAAGATAGAGTGGAAACTACAGCATTTTGTAGGTGTTGATTTTGCTCCGGGAATGCTTGAGTTGCATCCAAAAGGCAAACATATAGAGTGTGTTTATGGAAATTTCAATGATGCGATGCTTTTTGAACATCTCCAAACCTACAGTTTTGATTACATTATCTCTGCTTCTGCGCTGCAATGGGCTGATAATTTGGAGCGTGTATTTCAGCATATTGCAGCTTTAAACGCTCCTGTGGCACTTGCTATCTTTACATCAGGCACCTTTAAAACACTCAATGAAACAGCAGGACTTGAACCGCTTCTATGCTCACGTGAAAGAGTAGAAGCTCTGCAGAAACAATATTTTCCTGATGCAAGATTTGAGGTTATTACTTATAAATTAGAGTTTGAGAGTGTCAGAGATATGTTTCGTTATATTAAAAAGAGTGGGGTAAGTGGCTCACGCAGAGTACTTTCATATAAAGATACGAAAAAACTGATGCATGCATATCCTGTGAACTATTTAGAGTTTGAAGTGGCTTTTATTGCTCACTGAGAACTATCTCTTTTTCCAGATTATAAAGCTCATAACGGATAGTTTTAAAATTTTCACTCTGCTCTATATCTTCGAGTTTAAATATCTCTTCTAAAACTCTGGCAGACTCCTCTGCCCTTTTAAAATTGGCTGTTAGAATGCTTGTAATGTCAGAACGTTTTTGCTCGCTTTTTGTAGAGCTGCGTAATACATCATTGATACTGTCACGATTTTTTAGGAGTTCTAGAGTTTTGTTGATTTTTGCTTTGTGGCGAAGTGATTTTAATTTTGATGAGAGTTCTTTGTTATTGTCTCGATAACGCATAATGTCTTCGACAACACGAATACCTTCTTTAAGACGGTTGAGATTGGCATCAATCACCCGATAGATTTCGGGTGATAGAGAGCTACTCTTCATTTCCGAAGATGCCAAAAAGCTGGAGCAGTGCTATAAAGATATTTAGAAAGTCTAAATAAAGAGCGATTGCACCATCGATTGGAGTTTCATACGCTCCATTCATAATGTTCTGTGTATCATAGATAACCAAGATGCTAAAAAGAATTACCACTGCACCTGCAATGATAATTTGAAACATCGGGTTACCAAGAAACATATTAAGAATTGAAAAGCCGATGATTACAAGAAGAGCGATCAATAACGGTTTTCCATATCCTGTAAAGTCTTTTGTGCTCTTAATAGCAAAGAAGCTCATAGCACCAAAGACAACTGCGGTCATTGCAAAGGCATTACCAACGATGACCCCGCCACCTACCATACCTAATGTATATGCAAGAAGTGGTGCAGTAGTGAGCCCTGTCATAAAAACAAAAGCAAACATAACCACAAGATTAATGCCTGGCTTGTTCTTAGCAAACTGTAGACCGATCAAAAGACCTATCTCCAAGAAGAAGAGAGGCCATATCATTGATGATATACTAGCAGCAAGTGGTACACCCACATATGCTCCCACAGCACCTGCCATCATAGAAGCAGCAAAAAGTTTGTAAGTCTCTTTTACAAAAGATACAATCTGTGCTTCAGAACGATGTGCTGTTTCGTAAGCATAAGAGTTGCCTCTTGCATAGTCACGATCATAAAGTCCCATATTTTTTCCTTTTTCAAATAATCTTATTAGATATTTTTTATTTACTGAATTTTATACATAAAGAGTTAATGGATAGCAACGTTTGGTAAACAGAAAAAATGCTTACATAATAATATAAGAACAAAAAAGAGATATTAAAATAAGAAAAACAAATTCCAAAGTAAACATTTCATAAAAAAATGTAAAATTTCTCCTAAAAACTATTGACATTAAAGATGAAATCTCCTATAATTCCCATCCACAAACGGAGACACTTCGAGTTGAAGAGTCAAGAGTCGAGAGATTCAGAAGTTTGAGATCATTGAAAACTAAGCAAGTAAGAGACTGAGAAATAACGAATCAGTTGTCTTATTTAGAAATAACTAATATAACAACAAAAACAACCGTCTATTCTATTTGAGACCATAGCAATATGGTTTCCCAATAGTAATAGATAACTATACAAAGCCAATGATTTTTAAATCTTG
>NZ_JALCZL010000061.1:0-969 GCF_039667035.1 Sulfurimonas sp. NWX79 | reverse complement strand
CCACGATGTAAAGTAATCATATTTTTCATGTGAGAGAAGACACCACCTTCGAGTGCATTTGTTGTATTTGAGATAGATAAATGTTTATACTTTTTGTATGTAAAAAGGTAAGGTAAATTTGTTCGTAAGCTTCTATATGCTGCTCGGATTCTAGGGTGAGTATAATGAAGTTCACCAGTAGTATTTGATACTGTTTTCTCTTCTAAAAAATCTTTATATACTTCATACCATTCATCCAGTTTTAGAGTGAAGTTTTTCTCTGTAGTTTGAGTTAATCGTGAAACTATTTTCTTGAGATCTTTACTAGCTTGTAGTTTTGGCCTCATTGTTAAATATCGCTGTACAATTTTCTTCTGATGGAAGTGACACATTTGTATTGGAATATCTTTAAAGGCTTTGTATAAGCCTCTTTTGCCATCTAAAGTAGCACTTGTGATTGTATATCCGCGTGCCAATAGCTCTTCTTTTAAATATCGGTAGTCCTGAACTATTTCACTTTGAATATGCTTCCAAATGAGTATCTCTTTTGACGCGTTGTCTTTAAAAACTAAAGTGCCTAATTTGTCCTTTCTTTTTCCATAAAAAGTAGCATCGCAAATAAGATTTACAGCTCTTGGGTTATGTACTTTGCATTCGACAAGATACTCGTCTCTTTGCTTCATAATCCACGGTATAGATTTTTTATATTTTGCTGATAATTGTTTGAGAGTTTGACGGTGTAAAAAGTATTCTTCGAAGATTATTTTTTGGAGCTGTTCTGGACGCCTATTTGAACTAAATGATTTGTTACAGTCCTTGCAAAAATATCGTTTAATTCCTCTTCTTATACCCTTAGAAATAACATTTTTAGATTGACAATTTATACATATTTTAGAGCTTTTTTACAATCATTTGTAAATAAACCTTTGTTTACTCCCAATATACCATACTTTAAGAGGTGTTTTAAGCACCCGTTTTTTTAATTAAGTC
>NZ_JALCZL010000060.1:0-971 GCF_039667035.1 Sulfurimonas sp. NWX79 | reverse complement strand
ACAGGATGTGAAGTGACGATCCCAAAAGTGACAGAGGCAACAGCACTTGGTGGGGCAATGGCTGCTGGTGTGGGTGTCGGTGTTTATGATACGCTTGAAGATGCGGCAGAGAAGCTTGTCGTTTGGGACAAAAAATATATGCCAAATAGAAACAACAAAGAGGTTTATGACAAGTTAAAAAAGAAGTGGCAAAAAGCGTATGAAGTGCAACTTGGCTTGGTTGATAGCGGTGTGACACAGAGTATGTGGATGGCACCGGGATTAATGTAGTTTCGGAATCCATCCTTTAGGGTGGGAAGAGAGTGCAGAAAAACTTTATTTTCTAAATTTTTTAAAAACTCTCTCAAAATCAATAGAAGCTTTGCAACTGCTCTCTTCAAATGTGTAGCTCTCAGTAGTGAAGTCTCCCTGTTTGTCATACTCTTTGCCATCGAGTTTATAGATTTTGGCTTTTAAATCATCAGGATAGACCAAGAGGTAGTACTTTACCTTCTCTTTTTCATAAATCTCAAATTTAAACTTCTCATCGCGTTTTGCAGTGGAGTGGCTGATGACCTCGACGATGATTTGTGGTGCTTTTGTCAGGTAGGCGTCATTTGTTTCATTGCATGTCAGTACAACATCAGGGCGTAAGATGGTGTCATCATTGATTTTATAGTCAACTTCATGTAAAACTAAACACTCCTTGCAGTTGTCTGATGAATTTTTTAGTTCATATGCTATGTTTGTTGCTAATGCCTGATGGGTAATCATGGGCGCTGGACTCATAGCAAGCGGTACACCGTTGATAAGCTCCCAGTCTCCTTCCCATTTGACATAGTCTTCATAAGTGTAGTATTCAATGGCACACATAAAACGACTCCCTTACTTTAATATGCACTATTATAACACAACAAAGATTAATCTCTTTTAGATATAATTTGCGAAAAAATTGAGGCTGGTGGGTATGAGCATAAGTGAAAAAATTGCAG
>NZ_JALCZL010000059.1:0-986 GCF_039667035.1 Sulfurimonas sp. NWX79 | reverse complement strand
GAGAGGGAAACGCCTGGTCCCCATTCCGAACCCAGAAGCTAAGCCTCTCATCGCTGATAATACTGCACCTTTCAGGTGTGGGAATGTAGGTCGCTGCCTAGTTCGGATCAATTATTTTCCCTTTTATTATTATTTTGATATACTTACCATATGAAAAAAGCATTTACATTATTAGAATTAGTTTTTGTTATCGTTGTAATAGGTATTTTAGCTGCTCTTATTTTGCCTCGAACAAAGACAAACCCAGTGCAAGAAGCGGCTGTTCAGGTACAGTCTCATATTCGCTATACACAGCATTTAGCAATGATTGATGACAAATATGACAGTAATGATGTAAATTGGTATAAAAAAAGGTGGCAAATATTGTTTAGTTCTAATGGATCATCAGACAACAAATGGGCATATACGATTTTTGCTGATACTATTGGCGGGAGTACCGGTAATCCAGATGAGGGAGAAATTGCAATTAATCCTTCTAACCCTAATGAAAGAATGACTGGAGGACAAACTAGTTCTGTTAATCTTGATATTAATAATGCAAACTTTGTTGGTATGAGAAAAATGAATTTAGGATTAACTTACTCTATTACAAATGTAACTTTCTCTTCTTCTTGTAGTACAGGTAGTAGTACAAGACTTTCTTTTGATCACTTAGGAAGACCTATAAAAAGTAATTTAAGTTCTAACACTGCTCCATACGATGGAAATGATTTATTACAAAGTGATTGTAATATTACCTTAACAGATGGAATTGAAACTGCAATCATACAAATTAGTCCAGAAACAGGTTATGCAAGATTAATTTTCTAAAACCGAAAACTTCAGACAAACTTCTTCAAATATTAAGCGATCTCTAAGTAATATCCTCCTATAATTCCCATCCACAAACGGAGACACTTCGAGTTGAAGAGTCAAGAGTCGAGAGATTCAGAAGTTTGAGATCATTGAAAACTAAGCAAGTAAGAGACTGAGAAATAACGAATCAG
>NZ_JALCZL010000058.1:0-987 GCF_039667035.1 Sulfurimonas sp. NWX79 | reverse complement strand
AAAATAATCGCCCTGACATCTATAAAAAAGTAGCTTCTATCTCGATGATAGGGGACTGGATATTAGCAAAACTCAGTGGAAAAATAGCAGTGGATCCAAGTAATGCAGGAACAACAGGCATCTTTTCTCTTGTCTCACGCAAGTGGGAAGCTGAAATGGCTCAAAGAGTAGGCTTAAAAGATGATATTTTCCCAGAAGTTTTAGAAACAGGCGAAGTCCTTGGAAGTGTGACACAAGAGGCATCTCACGTAACAGGACTCTCTACACTCACGCAGGTAGTGATGGGTGGTGGAGATGTGCAACTTGGCTCTGCAGGTCTTGGTGTAGTAAATGAGGGGGATGTAGCAGTTCTTGGCGGGAGTTTTTGGCAGCAGGTAGTAAATATTAAAAGTGATGTGACACCTCCTAACGATATGGGCATACGTGTTAACCCTCATGTAGTAGAGGGCCTCTCTCAAGCAGAGGGGATTACATTTTTTTCTGGACTTGTAATGAGATGGTTTCGAGATGCTTTTTGTCAGTTAGAAAAGCTTGAGGCAAAAGAGCAGGGGTGTGATGTATATGAGGTTTTAGAAGAAAAAGCGAAAAATGTTCCTGTTGGCTCATACGAAATTCTTCCAATATTTTCAGACTTTATGAAGTATGGCAAGTGGTATCATGCCGCACCATCTTTTTTAAATCTTGGTCTTGATAGCGAAAAATACAATACCATCTCAATGTTTCGAGCTTTAGAAGAGAATGCAGCAATCGTCTCAAGTATCAATCTTGAAAAGATAGAAGCTTTCTCTGGCATAAAGATAGAAAAAATCGTCTTTGCAGGTGGAGCAAGTAAGGGTGAGCTTTGGTCACAGATACTTGCTGATGTTACAGGATGTGAAGTGACGATCCCAAAAGTGACAGAGGCAACAGCACTTGGTGGGGCAATGGCTGCTGGTGTGGGTGTCGGTGTTTATGATACGCTTGAAGATGCGGCAGAGAAGCTTGTCG
>NZ_JALCZL010000057.1:0-1071 GCF_039667035.1 Sulfurimonas sp. NWX79 | reverse complement strand
AAAATCCTCTGCTTTTAAAAGGAAGTGTCTTTCGTAAAAACATCTTTATCTCTGCTGAGAGACGTATAGGTAATGGTCAAGCTCAGCTGAAAAACTTTCTACTTCGTCATAAAGATGAGAGCGGCATTATCTATGTAAGCTCACGCAAAAAAGCTGAAGAGCTCAGCAGTTTTTTAAATCATGCAGGTTATAAGTCACTTGCATATCATGCAGGTTTGCCACAACATATACGAGAGCAAAACTTTAAAATCTTTGTCAATGATAAAGTGGACATTATGGTTGCAACAATTGCTTTTGGGATGGGGATAGACAAGAGTGATATCCGTTTTGTAGTGCATATGAGTCTGCCAAAGTCTTTGGAGAATTATTACCAAGAGATTGGACGTGGTGGACGTGATGGAGAAGACAGTGAAGCACTGCTGCTCTTTAATGCAGGGGACATGGTACAACATAAACACTTTTTGCATGATATTGATGATGCAGCTTACAAAGAGCACCTTGGTCTAAAGATCGATACCATCTACAAGTATGCTACAAGTGAGATCTGTTTTCATAAACAGTTAGCCGAATATTTTCATGAGACACTAGAGCCTTGTGAAAGTCGCTGTGACAACTGCTTGGAGTCTGATGACAAACGCCAAGATATTACCAAAGAGGCGCAAATGTTGCTCTCCGCCATCTATAAGACAGAACAAAACTTTGGAAAAAACTACATCATCGATATCCTGCGGGGTTCAAGTGAACAGAAAATTTTAGCCAATGCTGCAGACAGACTCTCTGTTTATGACATTGGAGGACACCTAAGCAAGAAAGAGTGGTTTGTCATTGTGGAGCGGCTTTTGGAACTCAAAATTTTAACGGTTGGAGATTTTTCAACGCTCAAGCTCACGCAAGATGCCATTAGCATATTAAAGTCTCAAAAGCTTGTAGATATCAAATCTTCACGTCTACAAGTAGATAAAAAGGCAAAAGCAGTACGCCAAGTTGAAGCGTTTGATTTTGACAGAGAACTATTTGAAAAGCTGCGAGAAAAGCGAACAGAACTTGCAAGTGAAATGGGTGTACCAGCGT
>NZ_JALCZL010000056.1:0-1106 GCF_039667035.1 Sulfurimonas sp. NWX79 | reverse complement strand
TCATACTCAAGTCCCATCCCATTTTTACTCTCAAACTGCTCTTCATACTCCTCTTGAGAGTCAAAGCCTTCTAAAATAGCCACTATAGAGTATCTTGCACCTATATTGTCATTTGGGTTTGATTTTAAAAGTTTTGTAAAAAGTTCTATAGCTAACTCTCTGTCACTATTTTCCCACACAAACATAGCGAAGTTAAATATCATTCTGATGATATGTCGATTCTCTACAAATCCCCAGTTTAAAATATCTGGAAATTTACCATTATTATCTATGAGATTTATTGCTCTTTGAAAGCCTTGCTCTATCGTTTTTACGGCATTTTTGAAATCTCTATCCATTAAGTAATATTCATAAAGTGTAATATAGGGATCAAAAAAGAATTTATCTTCTTTAATCATAGCTTTGAGTACTTGAATGCTTTTTTGGATGTCATTTTGGATGGGTGATTCTAAAAAATCAAAATAGATCTCACTGACTTCAAATCTATCTCTGTCAATAAACTCATAAGGCTCATTTTTCTTTTCATATCTTGCCATTCTATAGAGCCTATTTTCAACGTCAAATGCTTTTTGAGATATAGCAGATGCTTTTACTTTAAAATACTCTCCTACACTTTTTGCAGTTATGCCGCCTCTACCATTTAGGTTGTTATGTTTAAGATAGATATAGACTATAGCAGCAGCTAAAAGATGTGGTTTTTGAGCTTCTTCAATCATTTTAGGATTATTCTTGTTTAGCTTTTCTAGCATTTGCAGTGGTTCAGGGCTTACTTTTAAAAATTCAAAGCTATATTTGCGGAGTTGGTGCTCTATGATTTGATAATTATCGTGAAACAAGTGCTAACCTTTATGGAGTATTTTTAAAATTATATACTCTTTGGGACAATTTTATAAATTATCAAATATCATCTTTGTGCTGTGATGCCTCTCATCAGGTATAAGATGACTGTATCTCATGGTCATTTCAAGTTTTTTATGTCCAAGTTGCTCTTTTATATGCATAATGCTTACACCTGCAATTGCCATCCATGAAGCATGGGTGTGTCTTAAGCTATGTATAGTTATTCTGTATTTGCCAGCCTTGTCATTGTTTGGAAGCATCTCATC